>NZ_KV833402.1:2730-70264 GCF_001837655.1 Haemophilus sp. HMSC071C11
TAGAAAGTGCGGCTAAAAATTCTGATGTTTTTAATTGTGGAGAATTGATTGATGAAATTGGAAATCTTTGGTTAGAAGATGTGGAGGATTTGCTTAAATTTTGTAAATTTTAATATCATAAGGTAGTTGTGTAAAGATTATTTAAATGTGATTTAAAGATAATAAATAGGCTTAAAATGGGAAAATCAAATTTTATTTTAATTAGTAAAACTTTTCAAATTTCTCCGTTATTTACCTTTATATTAAAGGGAATTGATTTTGCTTTTTAATATTAAAGCGAGTAGAATTAGGCTCTCAATTTTATTTACTTTTATGTGGAAATTTATATGTCAGTATTTAATACATTTGTTGAATTTGTCGCGAGAATTGTTGCACCAATGCAGCGTCAATTTATTAATTTTATCCGTATTGCTATTTTTATTGTAATGGCATGGATCGGTGGTTTGAAAGTTTGTCAATATGAGGCAGATGGAATTGCCCACTTTGTATCAAATAGCCCATTTTTTAGCTATATGTATGAAAAAGGGCCAAATTTAGTGCCGAATGATAAAGGAGAGTTAGTGATGGAATATACACTACACAAAAATCCTGAAGGAAAGATGGTTGCAAAAAACATCGAATGGCATAAAGAAAATGGCACCTATACGGCTTCTTACATTATTGGAGCAATTATTGTTACTGTTGGTATTCTTACTTTAGCTGGTATTTGGAATGCAACGGCAGGTTTAGCAGGAGGCCTACTGACATTTGGCATGTCAATAGTCACGCTGTCATTTTTAATCACAACGCCCGAGGCTTGGGTGCCTAATCTAGGTGGAGATTTACCAACGCCAGCCTATGGTTTCCCTTATTTATCTGGAGTTGGTCGTTTAGTGATTAAAGATATTATTATGATGGCAGGTGGCTTAACAGCTGCAGCAGAGTGTGCAAATCGAATTTTAGCACGTAAAAAATAAGTTTATCGATATAAAAACAGCTCCAAGTATAAATTGGAGCTGTTTTTATTATCACGACTAGTTAAATATTGATCATTACGTTTTGTATTATTAATTCATAATGCCTTTATGTCTTAATAAGATGTCTAATTGTTGATATATTAAATTTAAATCTTTCCACCAACCCCTTTAAATTTCTCTACAAATGCAGCAATTTTTTGGAAAATTGTCTGCTTTTTAGTGAGATATTGTGGAGTAAGTGGACTCATTTTTGGCAATACTTCATTTAACGCTGTGCCGTTTTCACTGGCATATTCGCGTTTTAATGAAGTGCTGATATAGCGTTTTGCTGCATCGACATTCAAATTTTCTTCTTGAATTAAGGATTCTGCTTCTTTTCGCTGTTCTGCTTGAGCAAATAGGAAGAATGAGTCAATTAAAGTCGCTTTATCGGGAATATCATCTAAATTTGTTTGGTTGATAAAATCGACAATCAAGCTCTCTTTAGCACGGTTACCTAAACTTGAACGAACTGTGCGGCGGATTTCATCAATTAACACCTCTTTGTCTTGGTTTTTCTTATGATGCTCGAAAATTAACGCAAGAATATAATCCAAATTGATTTCTTGAGATTTTAATAAATCCACTTCAAATACGACATCGTCCCAATTTATCGGCGAATTATCTTTATCATTCCCTTCTTTTCTTTGGCGTAGCCAATCGCGAATATCATTATAAGTTGAACGATAATCTTGCTCCGCTCTTACTGGTAAAGTGGGTACTTTCAGCATTTCTGCAATTTGTTCATCATTCACATAATGTACTTGCTTGAATTTCTCCATTGCAATCGGATCATTTAAATCGACCGCTTGTAAGGCTTGCAATGCTGCAAACTCATCGTAATTCTGCAAAATATTTTCGACACGTAGATATTCGCCAAATAATTTTACAAACTCTTTTTTATCTTGCTCTGTTTCGATTTCTGTTGGATTAGGAAAGCGATTTTGTAGCTCTTGAACAACCTCTAAATAACCACGTTGATTTTCATCACCATTAAAATAGGTTTCGTAGCTTTTCTCTAAAACCATATTTTTGGTATTGTCATCGCCAAATAGCGTGATTGCATCAATGGTATTTTGTTCCAAATCGCGGAAAGTGACGATATTCCCAAAGGTTTTAGTTGTGTCATAAATGCGGTTGGTGCGAGAAAAAGCCTGCATTAATCCGTGATAACGCAAGTTTTTGTCCACGAAAAGAGTATTCAACGTAGGGGCATCAAAGCCTGTTAAGAACATTCCGACTACAATCAGTAAATCCACTTCCTGATTTTTCACACGTTTGGCAAGATCGCGATAGTAATTTTGGAATGATTGACTATCTACGCCATAATTCGTGCCAAAGTAGTGATTGTAATCATCAATGGCTTTTGTTAAAAATTCTTTTGCCGTACTGTTTAGAGCAGTGGGTTCAAAGGTCTCATCTGGAATATCGCCAATTGCATCTTGTTCTTCATTGGCGGCAAACGAAAAGATTGTTGCAATTTTTAACGGATGCTCCTGCTCTGCCTGTAAATTTTGTAAGGTTTCGTAATAACGTTTTGCTGCTTCCACACTGCTTACCGCAAACATTGCATTAAAGCCTTTACCTGTGGCATTCAAGCGGTGGGTTTTTTGTTTAAAATTGTTAAGCAAATATTGCGAGATTTCTTTAATACGCTCAGGGTGTAAAAAGGCTTGTTTCTGCTCAAGTGCGGTTAATTTTTCAGGATCTTTTTCTGTTTCTAAGGCTTTAAATTGTGGGCGGACATCGTTGTAATCGACCTTGAATTTCAGTACTTTGTCATCACGAATAGCATCGGTAATCACATAAGAATGCAATTCCGTACCGAACACACTTGTTGTCGTTTCCGCACCTAATGCGTTTTCAGGGAAAATAGGTGTGCCAGTAAAACCAAATTGATAGAATTTTTTGAATTTACGTTTTAGATTTTTTTGTGCTTCGCCAAATTGGGAGCGATGTGCTTCATCGAAAATAAAGACCACCTGTTTTTGATAAATAGACAGGTTTTCTTCACTTTTCATTAAATTATTCAATTTTTGAATGGTGGTTACGATAATTTTGTTATCATCTTTTTCAATATTGCGTTTAAGCCCAGCGGTACTTTCCGACCCATTCACGCTATCAGGCGAAAAACGCTGATATTCTTTCATCGTTTGGTAGTCTAAGTCTTTACGATCGACCACAAAAAAGACTTTATCAATAAAATCAAGTTCAGTCGCAAGACGAGATGCTTTAAAACTGGTGAGGGTTTTGCCTGAGCCTGTGGTATGCCAAATATAGCCACCACTTTCTTTGTTGCTCCAATTTTTGGCGTGATATGAACTTTTGATTTTCCATAAAATACGCTCAGTGGCGGCAATTTGATACGGACGCATAATCAATAGAGTGTCGGAAACATCAAACACGCAGTAATTTACCAACACATTGAGCAAAGTATTCTTTTGCAAGAAAGTTGCGGTAAAATCCTTTAAATCTTTAATCAGAGTATTTTTTGCCGTTGCCCAATTCATTGTGAAGTCGTAGCTATTCTTATTGCGTTTAGTCGTATTAGCAAAATAGCGAGTATCCGTGCCATTAGAAATGACAAAAATCTGAATATATTTAAAGAGAGAATTTTCTTTATTGAAACTTTCTTTGCTGTAACGGTGAATTTGGTTAAAGGCTTCACGAATCGCCACGCCACGTTTTTTCAGTTCAATATGCACAAGGGGTAAACCATTCACCAAAATTGTCACATCATAACGATTATCATAGCTGCCTGTTTGCTCAAATTGATTGATGACTTGCAGAGAATTATTGGCAAGATTTTTCTTATCTAGCAAATAGATATTCTGAATGCGTCCGTTATCGAACACAAAATCATAAATATAATCATCGTGAATTTTGCGGGTTTTCTCAATCAGATTATCGCTCGGTTTATCCAAATATTCCTCTAAAAAACGTTGCCATTCTGCATCGGAGAAAATAACATTATTCAACCGTTGTAATTGAACACGTAAGTTTTTAATCAGTTCATCGTGATTATTAAGCCCTTGTAAATACTCATAGCCTTGAGCCTGTAAATCACGAATAAACTCACGCTCAAGGCTCCCTTCCGTTTGGTAACCAGCATTAGGTTCTTCCACAAATTTATTATATTGATCTAAAACGATAAAATTATTGGATTCAGCGATAGTTTTGTATTGGGTCATAAGTAGTTCCTTAATGCTTTTGCTTTTTCAGATCTTTCTGCCAGTTTTCTAAAATTTCTAAATCTTCATTATCAGCTTGTATGCGTTTTTGTTGTTTTCTGACCTGATCAAATAAGGCATATTGTTCTTTGGTAAAGGTTTCCATTTGTTTTACGGTTCGGGTTCCATTACCGATAAGCAACGGAAAACCGTTAAATTCAATTAAATTATCGACATTATTACGCCAGAAATTTAATGTGAGATCTTGACGATTTTTAACGCGTAATTCAGCACTTTCTAAAAAGATCATCACTAAACGATTCAAAGAATCTAATTCATCATGAGTTAAATAGTTTTTAGCGGTAATAATATCGCCTTTACGTACAACAGCACCTTTCCAAGAGGTAAGACCCATATTAGGCAATTTGGCATTTGCACGCGTACAAATAAGCTCTGCGGCGGTTTGTTGTGTAATGGCATAAATCAACTTATTTTGTGTTTCTGCAAAAAACATTTGAGTGACTTTATCTGTTTTATCGTAGTCACTGGATAATTTAAATAACTCTCGTACTTTTTGATAAAACCGCAATTCACTGGCTCGAATTTCGCGAATTTGTTCCAGTAATTCATCAAAATGATCAAATCGACCTTGAGGATTTTTCAACCGCTCTTTATCTAATAGAAAACCTTTATCTAAATAAGTACGTAATTGCGTATTCGCCCAACGACGAAACTGTACACCACGAGGGCTGCGCACACGAAAGCCGATGGCGAGAATCATATCAAGGGAATAATGTTTTACTTGATATTGTTTGCTATCTTGGGCAGTTATTAAGTAATCCTTAATAACTGAAAACTCATCTAACTCTTTGTCTTGTAATATGTTTTTTATATGAGTGGTTATATTTGGTACAGAGGTGTCAAAAAGTTCCGCAAGCTGATTTTGAGTCAGCCAAGCCTCATTTTCGATAACTAATAAAGCAACGTGAGATTTACCATCGTCAGTGTTGTAGATGATTAAGTCGTTCATATTTTTACTCTGTTATATTATCAGTTTGTGGGTCTTTAATATTTTCTTCTATATAGAAACCATAATTATTAATTAGATGTTCAAGTAAATATTTAACAATCTTCTTTTCGGCATCTGTTGGCTCAGCGATTATCTCATTTGATAACGTAGAGTGACTAGTAAAATTGATTATACGAGTGTAATAGCTTTGTCTTGCATCATCATTGGGTAATAGATTTGACCATCCTGAATAACCAAGAAAGTTAGCAGCTTTTTCATATAAATTTCTCAGTAACATGAAGTGATATTTTTGAATATCTTTAGGTTCAACTTCTTCAAGTAGATTTTTTAGAAAAAGATGATAGGAGAAACTCTTGTTTGAACCACCTTGTTTCACCTCAAGATCAAATCTTTCTTTTTCATTCTTATTTTCATCTTTTCTTAGAATATAACCATTTTTTGCTCCAAGTTCATTGTATAAAACGTTATAAAATAAAGGATTGTGTGTGGTGATAATAAATTTTATAGTATCGGGACTATCTTTGACTAATTCTGCTAAATCAACAGCTAATTGAATAAGATGATTTTCATCCAATGAACTTACTGGATCATCAATAAAGATATATTTAAGTTCATCAAATTCATTAGTAGTGCGTTCACTAGGCTCTGAGATATTTAATTCTGCAACAACTTGTTCAATTAACGTATGAAAAATACTCCAAATAAAATTACTTTCTTCCCCCTTCGATAGTTTTATATTTTCTTCAGGCGTATCATCTCCACGTGCAAAACTGAATGTAATTTGATTATTTTCTATATCAAATTTAGGCATAAGTTTTTCATCACAATAATGATGAAATTTTCCAATTACTTTACCTTCATCCCCTTGATCTCTAATCAACCAGCGAATAAAAGAATTTGGTTGAATCTTTAATTTTGGTTCTGTGTCATTAAGTAGATCATTATCCCAATAGAATAAATCTTCGGTAAAGGCATTGAAATAAAGAATTTTTCTTCGTGTTAGATCTTCTTCATTGTCATGATTTTCTTTAGGTGCAATAAGATTCTTAAAGACTTTTGATAAACGGGTTTTTCCACTTCCATTAAAGGCGTAAATTAGATTAACCTTTTTATCAGAATCTCTTAATTGTTTTGCAATTTTGTCTAAACTTTTAGTCATATTATTCTCTGCCAGGGAAATTCAATAATAATTCTCGGTAATATTCATACCGCTTTTGGCTTTGTTCAATCGCTAAAGGCAAGCCTTCGGTGATGGAATTGGTTAAGGTTTCAAATTTATCTAGGATTGAAACGATACGTTGTTGTTCTTCGATAGCTGGAATAGAAATTTCTAATTTTTTTAGCTCACTGGCGTTTAGTGCTGGAATTCCTGTAAAAGAGCATAAATTATGAATCTCTTTTTGAAAATGAAGCAATATATGGTAAAGAAAGCGAATATTTAATTTATAATCTGATTTTACAGTGACAGAATAATTAAGATTTCCTCGAAAATATTTACCTTCTTGCCAAGTAATTGAGCCAACTCCAGCACCTCTTGTTGTAATGCCAATCGGGTCATTTTCAGTATTCCACTCATTAATGAATCCTAAAGGTTCACGACCACTGTTAATGACGGGATATATTCCAGGATTTTGTGAAATTGAATATTTACTAACTGCTTGACCTGTTTTTATGTTTGTTACTTCTCCTAGAGGCTTCCACTCAAACCCAACCTTCCCAAGCTCTTCTTCACTTAACAATTTCTCCCGATAGTATTCATATTGTTTCTGGCGTAGTATAAGCTCGCTGGTAAGCTCGCTGGTAAGCTCGCTGGTAAGTGCTGTCAATGCGTCCAAAATTTTTACGATTTCGGTTTGGACGGAGAGTGGGGGGATGGGGATTAGGATTTTTTCCATCTGGTGGCTCATTAGTTTGGGATTTCCCATACCTGAATAAACATGATTCTTTGCTTCAATTGAAAGCCAATAAAATAAAAATTTATAGTTCAGTTCAAGGTTATTTTGAATTTTTATCAAGCCACAAACATTTGTGATTGAGAATTTTCCTGAACGATAAAATACTGTTCCTGCATTAGCACCATCAGTAGTCCAACTAACAAATTCTCCATCAAAGTCGAATGAGTTTATTTTTCCAATTTCACCATTATTTACAGTTTGAGAACTATATACAGGATAATCTCCTAAATTATTAGCTAAATACTCCTTTGATATAACTCTCCCTCTTGTCAAAGAGGCTACTTTAATCAAAGGCTTCCACTCAACTTCAGCCCCATCCAATAATTTCTCTAAAAAAGTGCGGTTGTTTTTCATCGTATTTTTTGTTGCTCCTCGTAGGGTGGGCTTTAGCCCACCACCTGTTATCGTAAATTGGTGGGCTGAAGCCCACCCTACATTTTACCCTTCAATTTCTGCCACAATCTTGTCAATCTCCGCACGCAAGCGGTCAATATTGGTAACAGTTTCACGAATTTGAGCATTGAGTTCATCAATATTAATCACTTCACGAGTGTCTTTTTGTTCCACATACGAACTTACTGCAAGGTTGTAGTCATTTTGGGCGATTTCTTCAAAGGATATGGATTTTGCCAAATGCGGCACATCCTCTTTATCGGCAAACAGTTTGAGGATTTGCTCGATATGTTCCTCTTCTAAAATGTTGTTATTAGTGGCAGATTTAAATAAACCGCTGGCGTCGATAAATTGAGTTTGCGTATTGGGTTTGTGTTTGGAAAGCACCAAAATATTTACGGCAATACTGGTGCCAAAAAAGAGATTTGGCGCAAGCGCAATCACCGCGTCCACATAGTTATTATCCACCAAATATTGACGAATTTTTTGCTCGGCACCGCCACGATAAAAAATACCAGGGAAGGAAACAATCGCCGCGCGGCCTTTTGCTGAAAGATAACTTAACGCATGTAAAATAAAGGCAAAGTCCGCTTTAGATTTCGGTGCAAGCACACCTGCGGGGGCAAATCGTTCATCGTTAATCAGTGTTGGATCGTCGGAGCCAGCCCATTTCACGGAGTAAGGCGGGTTAGAAACGATGGCATCGAAAGGTTTATCATCGCCAAATTGTGGTTCCATTAAGGTGTTACCTAAAGCAATATCAAACTTGTCGTAGTTGATGTTATGCAAAAACATATTCATACGGGCAAGGTTGTATGTGGTATGGTTAATTTCCTGCCCGAAAAAGCCTTCTTCAATAATATGTTCATCAAATTGTTTTTTGGCTTGAAGCAAAAGTGAGCCAGAACCTGCTGCAGGGTCATAAATTTTATTGACCGAGGTTTGCCCGTGCATTGCAATTTTAGCAATGAGTTTGGAAACACTTTGTGGGGTGAAAAATTCGCCACCAGATTTGCCTGCATTGGCGGCATAGTTAGAAATAAGATATTCGTATGCATCGCCAAATAAATCAATGTGGTTATCTTCAAATTTGCCAAAATCAAGTTCAGCCACGCCTTTCAAAACAGCCGTTAAGCGGTCGTTTTTATCTTTTACGGTATTGCCCAAACGGTTGCTGGTGGTATCAAAATCGGCAAATAACCCTTTAATATCTTGTTCAGACGGAAAGCCCGTCGCTGAGTTTTCAATATCAGTAAAAATCTGCTTTAAATCGGTATTCAAATTAGGATTGCTGCCAGCATTAGCTGCGACATTCTTAAATAATTGGCTTGGGTAAATAAAGTAGCCTTTGGTTTTAATGGCATCTGTTTTAATGTCAGGTGTAATGATTTCATCAGGTAATTGTGCATAATTTACGCTTTCATCGTCCGCTTCAATGTAATTGGCAAAATTTTCGCTAATAAAACGGTAAAAAAGTGTGCCAAGCACATATTGTTTGAAGTCCCAGCCATCGACCGAGCCTCGCACATCATTAGCGATTTGCCAAATACGGCGTTGAAGTTCGGCACGTTGTTGAATTGCAGCAACCATAAAATCCTCAGAATATTTTGTGTAATGAGTTGGATAGATATGTGAAAAATTATACAGGAAATTAGTCTATTCTGCGTGAATTTCTATGCGTTTATCTTACAGCTATTTGTAAAAATAATGTCTCGTTTGCAGGTTTTGTCTAGATAAAGTGCGGTTAAAATTTACTATGTTTTTATGTCGAGGAAAATATTTGAGAAAGGGCATGTTGTGCATGCCCTATAGTTTGACGTATTAGTTCATAATTCCTTTATGTCTTAACAACGCATCTAATTGCGGTTCACGGCCACGGAAGCGTTTGAAGAGTTCCATTGGCTCTTCTGAGCCACCACGCGTGAGAATTTCATCTAAGAATGATTTGCCGGTGATTGGGTTGAAAATACCTTCTTCTTCAAAGCGTGAATAAGCATCAGCCGATAATACTTCAGCCCATAAATAGCTGTAATAACCTGCGGCGTAGCCCCCTGCAAAAATATGGCTGAAGCTGTGTGGCGCTCTTGCCCAATCTACGCCTTTTATGACGGCAACTTGTGATTTCACTGATTTAAGTGTATCCAAAATTTGATTGGTTTTTTCCGCATTAAAGGTGTGATGTAAACGGAAATCAAAAATCCCAAATTCAAGCTGACGTAAGATAAACATCGCAGCTTGGAAATTTTTCGCTTTTAACAATTGCGTGAGTTTTTCTTTTGGCAACGGCTCGCCTGTTTCGTAATGCCCTGAAATAAACGCCAAAGCCTCTTCTTCCCAGCACCAGTTTTCCATAAATTGACTTGGTAATTCCACAGCATCCCAAGGCACGCCATTTATACCCGCCACATCGGATACATCAATTTGCGTGAGCATATGATGGATTCCGTGCCCAAATTCGTGGAATAGCGTGGTGACTTCATTGTGAGTAAATAACGCTGGCTTATTCCCTATAGGGGCGTTGAAGTTGCAAGTCAAATAAGCCACAGGAGTTTGAATACTGCCATCGAGTTTTCTTTTACGTCCGATACAATCGTCCATCCACGCACCACCACGTTTATGTTCGCGTGCATATAAATCAAGATAGAAACTGCCACGGAGTTGATCATTTTCATCGATTAAATCAAAGAAACGTACATCTTTATGCCAAGTATCCACGCCTTTGCGTTCAACTGCACGAATATTGAAAATACGTTTAATCAATTCAAACAGTCCTGAAATTACGCGATTTTCGGGAAAATATGGGCGAAGTTCTTCATCGTTAATAGCGTATAAATGTTGTTTTTGTTTTTCGCTGTAAAAACCAATATCCCAAGGCGCAAGTTCAGTGACACCAAATTCTTTTTCACAGTAATCTCTCAATTCTTGTAATTCTTTTTCGCCTTGTGGTTTGGCTCGTTCGGCAAGATGATCTAAGAAATCAAGCACTTGTTGTGGGTTTTCTGCCATTTTTGTGGTAAGTGAAAGTTCGGTATAAGTATTAAAACCGAGTAATTTCGCCAGTTCCACGCGTAACGTAAGAATTTCTTCCATAACTTTACTGTTGTCCCATTTGCCAGCATTAGGGCCTTGTTCAGAGGCGCGTGTCGCATAAGCACGGTACATTTCTTCACGCAACGCACGATTTTCGCAGTAAGTCATCACAGGGAGATAGCTTGGGATTTCTAACGTAAAACGATAACCTTTCAATCCTTTACTTTCGGCAGATTGTTGTGCTGCCTGTAGTGCGGATTCAGGTAAGCCAGCAAGTTCTGCTTCATTTTCAATGAGTTTTTCCCAATCCATTGTGGCATCTAATACATTATTGCTAAATTGTGAATTTAATTCCGATAAGCGTGCCACAATTTCGCCATAACGTTGTTGTTTCTCTTCGGAAAGCCCAATGCCTGAAAGTTCAAAATCACGCAGTGAATTTTCAATGGCTTTCTTTTGTGCAATAGAATAATCGGCAAATTCAGCACTATTTTTTAACGCTAAATAAGCATTATAAAGCCCTTTATGCTGCCCAACCCAAGTGCTGTATTCAGAAAGTAAAGGTAAACACTCTTGATAGGCTTCACGTAATTCAGTGCTATTTTTTACTGAATTGAGATGAGAAACGGGCGACCAAGCACGATTTAAGCGATCATTAGTTTCCGTTAAAGGCAAAATGAAATTTTCCCAAGTAAAGTGCGGTTGTTTTAACACTTGTTCTATCGTATTGCGACAATCTTGAATTAATTTTTCAACAGCTGGTCGAATGTGTTCTGGCTTGATTTGTGAAAATGGCGGTAGGCCTTGAATGTTAAGTAATGGATTTGACATAGACATAAATGTTCCTTTTTTGAAAACTGTTTTTTATGTGACGGCAAATTCTATAATATCAAGGTTGAAAAATCTAAAAAATCAGTAATAATAGTTTGCATTTTCTTTTTTATTAGGAACATTATGAAAATTATTTACATTATTTTAGGTTTTCTTTCACTTGCAATTGGCATCATTGGGATTTTTCTTCCTCTTTTGCCTACCACGCCTTTTTTATTACTTACTTTATTTTTCTTCACAAAAGGTTCAAAACGCTTAGAACAATGGTTTTTAGGCACAAGTATTTATCAAAAACATCTCAAGTCCTTTCATGAAAATCGATCATTAAAGAAAAATACCAAAATTTTTATTTTGACTTTTGTTACCACAATGCTACTAATTGGTTTTTATTTCACGCCAAGTGTAATAGGGCGTAGTGTTATTGTTGCGTTGATTTGTATTAAGTTTTGGTTCTTCTTATTTTGGATTAAAACCGAAAATGAATAATTTGTTCGCTTTGTGCCAACGAAGTGCGGTTATTTTTTCTATTATTTTTACGGTGGAGGCTTGTGATAAATTGGATAGTCCTAAGCCTATTTCGCCACAAATTGAGACACAAAAAAATACTCAATTAGAATCTAACCGAGTTGAATTAAAACGTGGCGTTTATAGCGATTTGACTTTGCAACCTTGGCAAGCACAAAGCGAAGAACAAATTCAATTATTACGAGATCTTTTTGAAGGATTAACAGCTTATGATGTGCAAGGTAATCTTGTTCCAGCTGTAGCAGAAAATTGGCAAACCGAAGACAATAAAACTTGGATTTTCACTTTGCGTGAAAATGCTAAATGGTCAAATGGCGAGCCTATCACTGCATCAGATTTTGTACAATCTTGGCAAACACTTTCTCAATCTGAAAGCCCACTTAAAAATTATTTGGCTTTTATGAATCTGAAAAATGCGAAGGCAGTATTGGAAAAAGCGTTACCTGTTGAATCCCTAGGATTGTTTGCTGAAAATGACCGCACTTTACGCATTGAATTAGATAAAGCATCGCCATATTTACCTTCTATGCTGGCACATGTGAGTCTTTTGCCTCACTATGCTAAATCGACTGAAATATTTATCAGTAATGGCGCATATCAGTTACAAAGTCAGGCTGAAAATCAGCATATTTTAACTACCAATCCTTATTATTGGGCGAAAGAAAAAGTGATATTTCAGCAAGTGAAGTATCAAAAAATTTCCGTTGATGCAGATTTGTCTGATTTTGATGTTGTAATGAATCCGAAAAAAGTCGATCAGAATATCCAAGATTATCCGCAACTTTGTACTTACTTCTATGAGTTTAATCTTTCCGATCCTGTGTTACAAAAAAGTGCGGTAAGAAAAGCGATTGTTTCGATGATTTCTACCAATAATTTGGTTGCAGATATTGCTCATCTTCATCCTAGCAATATTTTTTTGCCAAAATCTATGCTAGGTGAGCAAGAATCTGTTTGGGAGCCAGTTGTTGCAGAACAGCTCTTTTCCCAAAATCAAATTAGTGAAACTCGTCCATTGAAATTACGTATTCGTTATGATGATTCATCTCTGAATGAAACCATTGCAATGCGATTAAATCATCAATTATCACAATCTGATTTATTACGAGTTGAAAATCAAGGGATGAACTGGCAAGAATTGCAAACCGCCCGCACAAAAGGCGATTTTCAATTAATTCGTTCTGGCTGGTGTGCTGATTTTAATGATCCTGCAGCATTTCTAAATTTATTCTATTCAAAAAGCCCAGATAACAAAAATGGCTATAAAAATGCGGAATTTGATCGTTTATTTGAAAGTGCAATGACGACGACATCCGAAAAAGTGCGGTTAGAAAATTACGCGAAATTAAAAGGGATAGTTCAACAAGAGCATTTAGTGTTATCTATTTTTCAATATAGTACGCCAGTTTATCTCGCGCCAAGTATAATGGGTGCACAAGTAAATTCTGTCGGTGCCATTTATAGTAAAGATTTGTGGAGAAAGGTTCAAAGTCAATAATTGCCCTTGCAATCAAGGAAAGAATTCTTTAAGATTGGAGGCATTGGGGACAACTCCTACATCGTCCCCTTGCGATTATCTTAGATAACTGTTCCGGAACAGCTAACTAAACAACAGATAATCAAGAAAATGAAAAAGGCAATTTTTTTCATTTTACTTACTCCTGATAAGCCCCGCTCTTTGGAATACGAGACGGGGTTTCTCGTTTTTAGCAATATGCTAAAAAATCTTTTGATTATTCCATAACATAAAGTTTAAATAAAAAAGCCATACTGTTCAATATAACAGTATGGCTTTTTTAACATATCTTATTTGTTAAATAATCTCTTCCTGGCAATGTGGACAGGTCATTAAATGTTGTTCGTCATTGTTATGCACAATGTAATGCCCCATTTTTTTCGCTTTTGTATCAAGATATTTTGTGTTGTAGCGGTTTTCGCCTACATTAAGCGGTACTCGTTCAACCACGTTGATACCTGCTTTTTTCATGGTTTCTACTTTTTCTGGGTTGTTGGTCATTAAGCGAACTTTTTTTACACCAAGTAGCTCAAACATATCGGCACAGACTTCAAAGTTGCGTTCATCCGCTTTGAAACCTAAAGCAAGATTAGCTTCAATGGTATCCATTCCTTTATCTTGTAAAGAATAAGCACGGATTTTATTAATCAAACCAATTCCGCGACCTTCTTCACGATGATAAATTAAGACTCCGCGACCTTCTTCTTGAATTTGTTTTAATGCTGTCGCCAGTTGGAACCCACAATCGCATTTTAAGCTGTGAAGCGCATCGCCAGTTAAACATTCAGAATGGATACGTGCTAATACAGGTTCATCAGCATTAGAAATATCGCCCATCACTAAGGCTACATGTTCTTTTTTTGTATCTGGGAATTCAAATCCCACCATTTTGAAAATACCGTATTCAGTGGGTAAATTGGCTTGCGCAACTAGCTGAATTTTTGCCATAAAGTGATCCTTATTCGTAGTCATTTCTGTTAGAATGCGCGCGTTATTTTTTATTATCAAGGGGCGAGCATGTTCAAAAGGCTGTCATTATATACGTTATTACTTTGTCTTGTACCATTTTTTATTTGGGGTATTTCCTATCAATGGCATGGTAATAGCCAATTAACTCAAGCTGATTATTGGCTTTATTTGCTCACTGAAACGGGTAGCGTACCTTATGCGTTGATTACCTGTGTGTTATTTACGCTTTTGTTTGCGTTTTTATTTAAAAATCCAAAACAATGGCTATTAGGCGTAATTGTGATGGGGATTTCAGTTATTGCAACTCAAGCGGCAAAAACAGGGGCAAAAGCATTATTTGAAGAACCTCGTCCGTTTACCGTTTATCTAGCTGAGCAAACTCATTCAACGCCTGAAAACTTTTATAAAAATGACCGCACTTTGCGTGCTGAAATAGCTAAGAATTTTTATTCGATGGATGCTATCACACCAGCTTGGTTAGTTCATCATTATGAGAATGAAACGGGGTATTCGTTCCCTTCTGGACATACGATTTTTGCGGCAACTTGGCTAATGCTTGCTGTTGGCTTTACCCAATTATTGGGTAACCGTTCTTTTAAAGCAAAATTGCTGGTGGTGGGTATTGCAGTGTGGGGCTTATTGATGTTGATTAGCCGTGTGCGATTAGGCATGCATTACCCAATAGATTTATTGGTGGCGACATTACTGGCATGGTTGATTAATGGCATTATTTTTGCCTTTTTAAAGAAAAAGGCGATCTTCGTCATGAAATAGTATTAGGTGCTGACTTGTCTATACAAAATTGTGTGTTTTAAACCACCGTTCTATATTTTGAATAATAAATTGGGGAAGTAATATTTCTTGTTCTAAGAAAGTTTTATCCATGATGAAATAATTCATGTTTTTTAGATTTATTTCTGAAGGTTTTCTTTGTTTCCCTGATAGGTAATAATAGGTTGTCCACAATACTGGTAAAGAACTATTATTCCAAATATCTTCATATCTTTGAATTGAAGCATCAAACCAAAATCTAAACCAGCAGTGACGTTTATTTTTATATGTTCCTTTTTGGTTAGGACAGTCTGCTAATGTTAATAGAATATAAGGAATTTGATACTCTTCAAGTTTATTGTATTCCCAAATTTTTTGTTGATTAGCTAATATAATAAATTCAATAGGTTATAAGTTTTTTGCCGAAAAACTAATTTGACGATAATATTTTTGCCAATTTTTTCTGAATGAATTTTTTAATTCAGTCCATGCGTTTTATTTGGTGATAATGGAAAATATGATTGGTATAAATTGCTTTAGTTTAATTTTATGGGGCAGAATTCGCTTTTTGGGTAATTAGAAAAATTGCTATTAGAGGATGGCACTGTATTAACATTTTTCTCAAATAAAACTTGAGCACAAATAGGGCAGTGGCATTTGGGTGTAGTATCTTTTAAACCTAACGGTTTATTACCAAATTCAATAATGTACTCCTTGACAGTGATTAAAATTTCTTTGCTTGGATGGTTTTGCTTTTTCCATTTTTATCCTATTTGTTATACACTAAAGAATAAAGCATAACAGGCTTAAATTTTGATGAATTATCCACAGTACAAATAAGGCGTTATTAAAATAATTTACATTCTACTATAGGATAATAATTATTCTGATGATTGGATGAGTTTTCTAGATAATCATTCTGATAAAACAAAAGGATTACAGGTAAAATTACAGACTTGTGAGTATTTTGGGTTAGTATCAAAAAAGTATATAGGTACTGTAAGAGATAAATGGTAATACACAATATATTATTTTATTGTGGTTTTAAAATTACGATTTTGGTACTTTTAGTATAAAGTAAGGGCTATTTTTATTATTTACGAGCACCAAATATCGCAATCAATTCTTTCACTTTTACGCGTTTTTCTGGGTTTTGGCTAATAGAACGTTGGACTTTTACCCGTTTAAATTTAGCACCGTTATAAATTTCACGCGTAAATTTAGTATCGTGATTCGAGATCAATATCGAAATTTGTTTTTCTTTTTGTATAGATTTCGCTAAATCTGCCAAAGCACGTTGCTGCACTAGTCCAAACTCATTCCCTGCATAACCAGTAAAATTAGTCTCTTGTTGTAGCGGAGCATAAGGTGGATCACAATAAATCACCGAATCCTTATCGGCAAATTCAAAAGTTTTTTGAAAATCACAGCATAAAAATACCGCACTTTGCGCTTTATGAGCGAAATAACGTAATTCATCTTCTGGAAAATAATGAGTTTTGTAAGCTCCAAAAGGCACATTAAATTCATTCTTGCTGTTATAACGGCATAATCCGTTAAACCCAAAACGGTTCAAATATAAAAAAATAATCGAACGTTCGAAAGGATCTGTTGATGCATTGAATTGGCGACGTTTAGCATAGTAATAATCGGGTGTATTGGCATCATCAGCGAAGAAAATCGGCTTACAATCTTCAATATAACCCTCTACATTTTCTTTAACAATATTGAATAGATTGATTAAATCAGGGTTGATATCTGCCAAAATATAGCGTTCAAAATTAGAATTCAGAAATATCGCTCCAGCACCCACAAATGGCTCAATTAAGCAGTTTTTTTTGTTTGGAAAGGCTTTATTTATCTCGTCCGTTAAACGAAATTTTCCCCCCGCCCATTTTAAAAATGGACGGTGTTTTAACTTAGGTTTTAAAGATTGTTTTTTCGGACGTAACATCTTAATCCGTTTGAGTACAACGACGAATTGCGTTTAACACGAGGGTATGATCGGTATCATTCGCCACATAAGCTTGGCCTAGAGATTTGAGTAACACCAGACGCAATTTACCCGATAGAACTTTTTTATCACGCATCATATGCGGTAAATAGTCTTCTGGCTGCATCGTATCCGGTGATACGGTGGGCAAATTGGCACGAGCAAGTAATTTTTCAAGGCGAGACACATCTGCAATAGAAATATCTCCAAGTTCTTCCGAAAGCACCGCTGCCATCATCATTCCCGTCGAAACAGCTTCACCATGAAGCCAGTTTCCATAACCTAAGTGAGTTTCAATGGCATGTCCAAAAGTATGTCCAAGATTAAGCAATGCACGATCGCCTTTTTCTGTTTCATCTCTCGCAACAACATCTGCTTTAATTTGGCAACAACGAGAAATACAATGTTGAAGCGCCTCAGGATGCAAAGCGACAAGTTCATCAATATGTTGCTCTAGCCATTCAAAAAATTCGTAATCTAAAATGGCACCATATTTGATAACTTCGGCAAGCCCCGCGTTTACTTCACGTTTAGGAAGCGTATTAAGCGTGAGCGTATCAATAATAACCATTGATGGCTGATAGAACGCGCCAATCATATTTTTGCCTAATTCATGATTAACCGCCGTTTTACCGCCCACTGAAGAATCCACTTGTGAAAGCAATGTGGTTGGCATTTGAATTAAACGCACACCGCGCTGATAACTTGCCGCCACAAAGCCAGCAACATCGCCAATTACGCCGCCGCCCAATGCAATAATCGTGGTATCTCGCCCATGATTATCTTGCAAAAGTGCGGTGAAAATTAAGTTTAAAGATTCAAGTGTTTTGTATTTTTCGCCATCTGGCAATAAAACATGATCGACTACGCAACCACGTTTTTCCAACGCATAGATGACTGTATCAAGATAAAACTGTGCAACCGTGGGATTCGTTACAATCATCACGCGATCCCCACGTTTAATCGGGTAACTACGTTCATCTTGTAACAATCCGCTACCAATTAAAATAGGATAGCGACGCTCTTGCAATTCCACATTGACGCACAACATAATTTATCCTTAGGTGTGTTTAAAGCGCACCATTTAATCCATTCATATTATCAATTAAATCAACAATTTGATTTACCATTACTTTGGCATTTTGTTCATCAGTTGGCAAAGTGATGTCCGCAATTTCTTCATAAAGCGGATTGCGAATTTTTGCTAAATCTTCCAATACTTGACGAGGATTCTCTGCATCTTGGAGCAATGGACGTTTTTTATCACGTTGAGTGCGTTGGAATTGTTTTTCCACCGTTGTTTCTAAATAAATTACAATACCACGTGCTGATAAATAATTACGGTTTTCCTTAGAAAGCACTGCTCCCCCACCAGTTGAAAGTACAATACCTTGCATTTGTGTGAGTTCGTTAATAATGCGTTCTTCACGTTTTCGGAAGCCGTCTTCGCCTTCCAAATCAAAAATCCAGCTAATATCCGCGCCCGTACGTTCTTCAATCACTGCATCGGAATCAATAAAATCCATATTAAGCTGTTGTGCTAATTGACGACCGATAGTACTTTTACCTGCACCCATTGGTCCTACTAAAAAAATATTACGTTTTTCCGCCATTGTTTTTTATCTAATTAAATTAAAAGTGAAATAAAATTCGATCATTTCTAATGAAAATAAACTGCGTAAAAATGCAGAAGATAGAAAGATCTCCCAAAAAATGGGGTAGATTATCGCAATAAATCACCCTATTTTTCAACCTTTATAGGGAATTTATTTTCCACGAGAAAGCATCTAAATATGGAATAGTTAAAATTCTTAATCATCTATGAAGTCTTCAAACCTAGGACTAATAACAAAAATAGCGCGTTAAATACGCGCTATTTTTAGCCTATTTTTCAATTTTATTTTTTAGGTAATGCATCAGTTGAAGCATTAAATTTCACATTTGATGAAGTGTAAGCCTCAAAGTGCGGATGTTTTTTCATAAATTTTATGAAACTTTCTGCATCAGGCAAGTAGGTATCAACGCCTTCATATTTTGGATCGTTAAATAATTTACCAAAGGTTTTATAACCGTCTTTACCGCCTGCAACATAAGCATTTGTTCCGACAAGATAACGTTTGTTATCATCAATCGGTTCCCATTGTTGGGTTTGTTTATTCAAGACTTCAACACTCACTAAACGTTTACCTTCCGCATTTGGTGTTTCATTCGCTTCATAACGAATACCTGCACCATAAGGGAATGCGCCTGTAGAGCCATCAACCAAAGCAAATTGCATCGCATCTTCAAGCACTTGTTTCACTAACGAACCTTCCATTTTATAGGTATATAACGTATTCCCGAAAGGTAAGAAAGTATAAGCATCGTTAAAGGTTACATTGCCCGGTAAAATATCTGCGCGTACACCGCCAGCATTTTGAATAGTTAAATCCACTGTTTTGAGTTCGTTATACATTGTTTCTGCAATAAAACGCGTTGCAATAGAACCTTCTGGATTAGATCCTGCTTTATTTGGGATACGGTTTGCTGAACCACCTGGCATTGCAGAACCAGTGATAACGCCCACAATTTCTTGTGCTAAGCGATCTTTTTCACTTTTATATTTAGCAATAAGCTTATCGGTTTTTGCATCGTGATCATCAAGTGAAATACTTTTCATTGATTTTAAAGTATCAAGTGCTTTTTTACGTTCATCGCCAGTTAATTCAGCCCATTTACCTTCCGAATTTTTCACTTGAAGTTTATGAGAACTCATTAACACGTGAGGAATTTTACGAGTAATAGACGCTATACCTTCAGGACTGAATTTAACACCTAAATCCCCCACCACGGCAGAATAAGCCCAGCCTTCCATTACAAATACAGGCTCTCCATTTGGATTTTTAAATTCAAGTGGATATTCATAGATTACTGGAAGTTTTAAACTACGTAATTCATCATTTCCGTATAAATAATGTGAATCGCCAGTAACGATCACATCAATATCATTTACTTTTTGAGCAATTTCGATATTTTTTTCACTACCTGCGTGTGAAAGTAGGATAATTTTATTAATTCCTTGCTGTTTTAGCGCATTTGCCATAATTTGTGCAGTAGCAATTTCATCATAAAACTTCACATCCTTACCCGGAGAAGAGGAATTCACTGTTTTATTCACGGTATCTAAACCGATAATGGCAATTTTTTCTCCATCCACAGTGAAAATATCGTAAGGTTTCCATTTGTTATACAAAATTGAACTTTTATCAGGAATCACATTAGCTGAAAGCACAGGGATTTTTAATGGTTCAAGCAGTTTTAATAACCCTTCATTACCTGCGTCAAATTCATGATTACCTAAAGTAAAATAATGAAAATTACCTGCGTTCATCACAGCTGCATCTGCAGAACCACCAAACAGCGTGAAGTAAAGCGTACCAGTAATGGCATCGCCTGCATGCAGTACCAATGGATTTTTGTATTTTTTACGCAATTTGTTAAGTTTTGCATTGACAGCAGAAAAACCACCAATATCCACTTTGGTTTGCTGACCATTTAAATTAATCCGTGTTTCGTGCGGTTCTAAATAAGAATGGTGATCATTGATGTGCAAAATACTTAATTCCACAGCTTTGTGAGCTTGTGGTGCCTCTTTGGCAAGAGCTACACTAGTGAAAAGCATCGCAAATGCACTGAGTGCAAAGGTAGCTGATTTTTTGGATAAAAGCATAAAAACTCCTATTGGTAAGGGATTAATTTAAACCTTCTAGCATTGCTTGAAAGGTTTTGTAACGAATTGCATCATTATTGTGCTGTAAATTTTCTCGAGGTTGATCTAAATACGAGAAATCATCAACTTCCACACCTTTAAATTGGCGATTGAACATCATATTTGCTAAAGCAAGGCGAGACTTAATTTCTGAAGAAGGAGTAATCAAACTAATACGATTTTCAGTAATCGAAAAAATAGTCTGATTCGGAAAATCTTGACGTATTTGTTCAATAATTTTTTGAAATATACCTTTGGCATTCAAAGACAGTAATATAATTTGATCTGCTTTTGCTCCCCGCTCCATTAAAGTCTGAACAAATTGCTCTGAATTATCTGTTTGACGAATATAAATTTTTGCCTGATCATTTGCTAAAAAAGACACCAGTAAGTTTTTCTTCATTTCCTGAATTAAATTAGCATCAACAGTATTTATTGGCTCAAAGTATAAGTAATCAAGAAATTTAGGCGTGAGATTTTTATCTGTTTTAAAAATGCGAGTGAGGATTTTTTCGCTTATTTGGATCTGATTATCAAGAAATTGGGGAGGTAAAGAAAAAAGTGCGGTAAGTTTTTTTTGTAAATTTGTAATTTGTTGTTTGTCTTGTTTAGCTAAAGCCATTGAAAATTGTTGCTTCAAAGCCTCAGCTGATTCAGTGGATATTGATTGATGAGAAGATGGACTAGCTATTACACCTTGTTGAACACCAATAAATGATGCTAATCCAATTAACACAGAATGAAAACTAATTTTCATAATAAACCTCATTTAACTGATATTTTATCAAGCTAAAATACCGCTATACGCGTAAATTTGACCTAAAACAGCTGGATGCCTCGTATTATATCGCAAAACAAAATAAATTGTGAATGATAATTAAAAGGAATACAACCTACTTTATGCATACAAAACTTGCAATTTTGCTTGAAAAGTATAAAATTCGCAGGCTTTTTGTCTATATATACAGAGAAAAAAGTAAGCTATATTCTCAAATCACTTTCGAATTTGAGAATATTCTTTTAGTAATTAAACATTTAGAGGAAGGTTATGGTAACCATTCGTTTATCTCGTGGCGGAGCTAAAAAACGCCCATTTTATCAAATCGTAGTCGCTGACAGTCGTTCACCTCGTGACGGTCGCTTCATTGAACGTGTAGGTTTCTTCAATCCAATTGCACAAGGTAATGCAGAACGTCTTCGCATTAATCTTGAGCGTGTAAATCACTGGGTTGCTCAAGGTGCTTCACTTTCTGATCGTGTTGCGAGCTTGGTAAAAGAAGCACAAAAAGCAGCATAATTTTGCTTTTTGATTTAGTTCTCAAACTAAGATAGGTGAAAAATATGGAACAACAACATATTGAAGTTGTGGGCAAATTAGGCTCAACCTACGGTATTCGTGGGTGGTTGCGTATTTATTCATCAACAGAACAAGCTGAAAGCATTTTTGATTATCAACCTTGGTTTTTAAAAATCAAAGGTGAATGGCAATCAATTGAATTAGAAAACTGGCGTTATCATAATCACGAAATCATCGTTAAATTAAAAGGCGTTGATGACCGTGAAACTGCACAAATTTTAGCGAATGTTGAAATTGGTGTAGATTTATCTGTTTTCCCAGAACTAGAAGAGGGCGATTATTACTGGCACGATTTAATCGGTTGTACAGTCGTAAACTTAGAAGGTTATACAATGGGAACAGTAACAGAAATGATGGAAACGGGTTCTAATGATGTATTAGTGGTTAAAGCCAATACCAAAGATGCTTTTGGAAAACAAGAGCGGTTAATTCCGTTTTTGTATGAACAAGTAGTTAAAAGAGTCGATCTCACCACAAAAACAATTGAAGTGGATTGGGACGCTGGTTTCTAATCTCAAGTATGCACAAACGTAATGTAGTAGGCTTTTTATGTGGATAGGGGTAATTTCATTATTCCCCGAAATGTTTAAAGCGATTACGGAATTTGGGGTTACAGGTAGAGCCGTAAAACATAATCTTCTGAAAGTTGAATGTTGGAATCCAAGAAATTTTACATTCGACAAGCATAAAACTGTGGACGATCGCCCTTATGGTGGTGGCCCAGGAATGCTGATGATGGTGCAACCTTTACGGGATGCGATTCATACTGCAAAAGCAGCGGCAGGAGAAGGCGCAAAGGTGATTTACCTTTCGCCACAAGGACGTAAACTTGATCAAGACGGCGTAACCGAGCTTGCTCAAAATCAGAAATTGATTTTAGTATGTGGACGTTACGAAGGGATTGATGAACGGTTGATTCAAACTGAAATTGATGAAGAATGGTCAATCGGCGATTACGTTCTAACTGGTGGGGAATTGCCGGCAATGACATTAATTGATGCTGTTGCACGTTTTATTCCTGGTGTATTAGGCAAACAAGCCTCCGCAGAAGAAGATTCTTTTGCAGATGGTTTATTAGATTGCCCGCATTACACCAGACCGGAAGTGTTAGAAGGATTAACTGTACCACCCGTGCTGATGTCGGGACATCACGAAGAAATTCGGAAATGGCGATTAAAACAATCGCTACAGAGAACGTGGTTCCGACGCCCTGAGCTCTTAGAAGGCCTAGCTCTGACTGACGAACAACGTAAGCTGTTAAAAGAGGCGCAAGCCGAGCATAACAGTTAGTTTCAGTTACATCTAGGATCAATAAAGGATCAAACAATGTCTAACATTATCAAACAACTTGAACAAGAACAATTAAAACAAAACGTACCTAGCTTCCGCCCAGGTGATACTTTAGAAGTTAAAGTATGGGTAGTTGAAGGTAGCAAACGTCGTTTGCAAGCATTCGAAGGCGTGGTTATTGCAATTCGTAACCGTGGCTTGCACTCAGCATTTACTTTGCGTAAAGTATCTAACGGCGTAGGCGTTGAGCGTGTATTCCAAACTCACTCTCCAGCTGTAGATTCTATCGCAGTTAAACGTAAAGGTGCGGTACGTAAAGCTAAACTTTACTACTTACGTGAACGTTCAGGTAAATCAGCTCGTATTAAAGAGCGTTTAGGCGCATAATTCCATTATATTTAATGATAATCTAAAAAACCTTGGGATATTCCAAGGTTTTTTGCTATGTGGATCATGGTAATTTAATTAATCATTAGGATGATCGATTAAAATTCCTTATTTTACTTCAACAACGATATCGGATTCTGATTTAGGTTTCAATTTACCCACTTCATATAAATCAATGCCAGTATCTTTGGCTATTTCAATTATAGTTTGAACGCTATTAGGCTCAACAGCCACTAATAAACCACCTGATGTTTGAGGATCGCACAAAATCGCTTTTTGTTCTTCCGTTAATGCGCCAACTTTATGTCCATAACTTTCAAAATTACGCCCTGTTCCACCGGGTACGCAACCTTGAGCAATATAATCTTTTACTCCGTCCAAGGTTTTAATTTTGTCCGAAAAAACTACCGCACTTAGATTTGAACCTTCACAGATTTCAATTAAATGGCCAAGTAAACCAAATCCAGTGACATCCGTCATTGCTGTGACGCCATCCACTTGGGAAAATTGACTGCCAATAGAATTCATTTGGCACATAGCGGCAGTGGCTAAACCTTGATGTTCTGGCTTAAGTTTTCCTTTTTTCTCCGCCGTCGTCAAAATACCAATACCAAGCGGTTTTGTCATATAAAGCTTACAACCTGATTTTGCAGAAGCATTACGTTTTACTTTTTCAGTGTCAATCACACCTGTCACGGCTAAACCAAAAATAGGTTCAGGCGAATCAATGGAATGTCCACCCGCCAAAGCAATACCCGCTTGATGGCAAGCAAAACGACCACCATCAACAATTTTCTGTGCAACTTCTGCAGGTAATACATTGGTTGGAAAACCTAAAATAGCGATTCCCATAATCGGCTTACCGCCCATAGCAAAAATGTCACTAATGGCATTGGTCGCGGCAATTCGTCCAAAATCAAAAGGATCATCTACAATCGGCATAAAAAAGTCTGTGGTACTGATAATTGCAGTTCCATTACCAAGATCATACACCGCCGCATCGTCTGCAGTTTCATTGCCAACGAGCAAATTTGGATCATAAAATTTTTCCAGTTCTGAATGTAAAATTGTCCCTAACACCTTAGGCGAAATTTTACAGCCTCAACCTGCACCATGGCTGTATTGCGTCAGCCGAATTTTTTCTTCCATTTCTTATTTACCTTATTGAATATCCGTTTTCGAGAATATGACTTTCAAACCCTATTTTTAATCGTAAAGATCCTCACCATCTTTCCTTGTACGCAATAATTGCAAAATCCAAACATATTGCTCTGGAGATGGTGTAACAAAAGATTCTATTTCTTCGTTCATTGCTCGGGCTGATTGTTCAGGATCATCACTTAAATTCATTGCAGGATGAATTTCCATTTCATATTTGCCCGTTTCAGCGTTATAACGAGGAAACATTGGAATAACAACGGCTTTAGAAAGTTTTGCCATTTTATTTAACCCTGGCAATGTCGCTTTATAAGTCCCAAAGAAATCAACAAATACGCTTTGTTCCACCCCAAAATCTTCATCTGGTAAGTAATAACCCATTTCGCCTTTACGAACATGATTTAAAAAAGGTTTAATACCATTTTGGCGTGCGTGCATTTTTCCGCCGAAACGTTGGCGTGCAATCGTCCAAAGCCAATCCACCAATGGATTACGGTGTGGATTATACATAGAAGTCATTGGCATGCCTTGAGTGTGCAAAATAATGCCAGACGCATCAATCGCCCAGCCATGTGGCACCATAAGAATAATATTCTTTCCTTCAGCTTTTGCCTGTTCGATATGTTCAAGACCGATAAATTCGCTTCGTTTTTGCAAATGTTTCTTTGAACGGATTGCAATCTCACCAATTCCAAACATAACTTGTGTAACAACCGTAAACATTTTATCAATCACTTGCTCACGTTGTTGTTCAGTCCAATGAGGGAAACAATATTGCAAGTTAGTTTGTGCACGCGTACGCTGTTTCTTTGCTTTATGCCCAATCCAAATACCTAATTTTCCCGCAAATTTATCGCGCAGACGAAAAGGCACAAATGCTAACAACAATAAAAAGAAAATACCAAGCCAAATCCCCCAATATTGAGGCTTTAAATACGACCATGAAAAGTGCGCTTCATAGCCCACTCTCGCCGTCAAACGTAAATTTTGTTGATTATCCGACATAATAAAATGTAATTAATTTTAACCGCACTTTTGTGCGCTTTCCGAATTAAAAATGAAACCAACCCTGATCGTAAATCATTTTAGCCGTCATCATAAAAGACATGATAACAACCATCGGTCGAATCAAGGTTTTACCTTTCGTCATCACCATTTTGGCACCTAAATTTGCACCTAAAATGCTCCCAGCCATCATCACGAAACCCACTTTCCAAAGAATTTGTCCACCCAATAAGAAAAGCGCAAAAGAAGCAAGGTTCGAAGTGAAGTTCATCACTTTTGCATGTGCCGTCGCTTTCGGGAGATTAAATCCTAGCAAAGTAACACAGGCTAAACTCATGATTGAGCCAGTCCCTGGTCCAAAGAAGCCATCATAAAAACCTAAAAATGGGCTAACTAAAAGACCAAATAACATGTAACTTAAACGCTGTTTTCGATCTTCATCACCTAATTTAGGGGTAAATAAAAAATATAGACCAATAGCTAAAATCAAAAAAGGCAGCATTTTTTTGAAAATCGCCACGTCAATTGATTGAATTAATAATGTACCTAGGGCTGAACCTAAGAAAACCCAAATCAAAATAAACCAAATATCGCGTAAATTGACCGCTCTTTTTCGCAAGAAATAAAGGCTTGCGGATAATGCACCGCCCATAGCTTGCAATTTGTTGGTGCCTAACGCCATTGCTGGTGGCATGCCAGTCATAAGCAACGCTGGAATAGTAATTAATCCACCACCGCCAGCAATTGCATCGATAAATGATGCGACAAAACCAACACAAAACAATATTGCTAAAAGATCAATGCCGATATCCATATTGATTTACCTTAATGCTATTCTAACCATTCACTCCGATTCGGGGAATTTAAAATTTGTTGGCACAAAAACGGCTCAGGCGGTGTAACTTTAGGTTTGCTCACTGAAGCACCTGGTTTTGGCGGTTCAAACCAAGAATATAATTCGTCTCCACAACCATCACCAGCAGGCACAGGCGCTTGATTTTCACAATAAGATGCATCTGCGGGGCAAGTTAAACGAACATGAAAATGAGAGTTGTGTCCATACCAAGGACGAACTTTGTGTAGCCAACCGCGATCATTGCCAGCGGTTTGACATAATTTTACCTTAATCGCAGGATTAACAAAAATACGCGTCACATTTGGATCTTGTGCGGCTAACTTGATTAACGTCGCATGATTGCTATTCCATACTCGTTCATCCACTCGTTGCGCCTTTCTATCTACAACTAATAAACCTTTACCATCAGAATTCAGCGCATCGGCGTCTGACATTTCGCCCATTCTTAACCAAATATCCGCATCTAATCCCATCTGATGGCTAGCATGACCCGTTAAAAACCGCCCGCCACCCGGCATGGCAATATCACCCACTAACATAGTTGGTAACCCAGCAGCTTTAGCTCGCTGCCCCAAACGTTCAATATACTGAATCATATTTGGATGACCATAATAACGATTGCGATTCATACGAATAACTTGGTAACCTTCACCTTTCGGCGGTAATGCTTGCGCTCCAATAATACACCCGTTGGTATAACTACCAATAGGACTTGCTTTACCATCTTCACTTGGAATAGGGCGTTTCACTTTTTTCCAATCTAGAGGAGACGCAACAACGTTCAGAGAGAAAAGTGCGGTAAAAATTATGGTTGTTTTTAATAAAATTTTATTCATTCTAAAGTTTTGCTGTAGGTAAGTATATCCTAGGTCTTGCCGTGGGTAAGTATATCCTAGGTTTTACCGTGGGTAAGTATATCCTAGGTTTTGCCGTGGGTAAGTATACCCACGGTTAGAAAAATAGTTCCCCTTTGGGGAACTTTACACTTACCCCAAAGGGGTAGCATCAAACTAACCTAGGGTATACCTACCCTAGGCACAGACTCCCATCTTATACTAAGATTATTTACACTGAGCCTTAAAACGTAAGAGATGATCTAATAAGACAATCGCCACCATAGCTTCCGCAATTGGCACAGCACGAATCCCCACACAAGGATCGTGACGACCTTTTGTTACAACTTCTACGGGTTTACCATTAAGATTGATTGAACGACCAGGAATCGTAATGCTTGAAGTTGGTTTTAGTGCAATAGTGGCGATAATTGGCTGTCCTGAACTAATTCCGCCTAAAATGCCGCCTGCGTGATTACTTTCAAAGCCATTAGGTGTCATTTCATCACGATGTTCCGAACCACGTTGTTCAACCACTGCAAAACCATCACCAATTTCGACGCCTTTTACTGCATTAATTCCCATTAATGCGTGAGCAAGATCTGCATCTAAACGGTCAAATACTGGCTCGCCCAATCCTACAGGTACATTTTCTGCAATAACAGTAAGTTTTGCACCAATAGAATCTCCTTCTTTTTTAAGTTCACGGATCAATTCATCGAATTTTTCTACCGCACTTTCATCAGGGCAAAAGAATGGATTGCTGTTTACCTTTTCCCAATCAATTTCTCCGATGATCTGTGGCGAAATTTTCACATGACCGATTTGACTTAAAAAACCACGGACTTCAATACCAAAATGTTCGCGTAAATATTTTTTTGCAATCGCTCCCGCTGCAACTCGCATCGCTGTTTCACGCGCTGAAGAACGCCCACCGCCACGGTAATCACGGATGCCATATTTTTGCTGATAGGTAAAGTCTGCATGACCAGGGCGAAAACGATCTTTAATCTCGCCATAATCTTGCGAACGCTGATCAGCATTTTTAATGATCATCCCAATACTTGTGCCTGTAGTTTTTCCTTCAAACACACCAGATAAAATTTGAACTTCATCGTCTTCACGACGCGGCGTGGTATATCGTGATGTCCCAGGTTTACGACGATCTAAATCTGGCTGAATATCTTGCTCAGATAATTCAAGATTTGGCGGTACCCCATCAACGATACAGCCTAATGCAATCCCATGTGACTCCCCAAAGGTCGTCACACGAAAAAGTTGTCCAATTGTATTACCTGCCATAATTTCCCCTTATTTTTTTACATCAACAAAGGGAATTTCTTCGCCAGTGTCATTATTTTTGATAAATACATCTAATTGATTAAAGGCAATATCAATATTATGTTCTGCAAATAATTCATTAATACGGCGATTAATAGCATCTGTAGTACTGGTACGATCTCCAACTTGTTCTACATAAACACGTAATTCGTGATCCAAAGTACTTGCACCAAAAGTTAAAAAATAAGCAGATGGTTTAGGATCGCGTAAAACAGTCGGCTGTTCATCAGCTGCTTGAAGTAATAATTGACGAACGAGTGTTAAATCAGAACCATAAGCAACACCAACACTAATCACTAAACGTGTCATCGTGCTAGATAATGCCCAATTGGTTACTTGACCTGTCACAAAAGATTTATTTGGCACAATAATTTCTTTGCGATCAAAATCAATTAATGTAATTGCACGAATACGAATTTTCGCTACAGTACCGCTCACTCCATTAATGGTTACGACATCGCCAACTCGGATTGGGCGTTCAAATAGCAAAATAATGCCCGACACAAAGTTTGCAAAAATTTCTTGCATACCAAAACCAAGACCAACGGAAAGTGCGGCAAATAACCATTGTAATTTTGACCAAGACATTCCTAAGGTTGCAAATGCCCACGCACCACCAATGGCGATAAAAATATAAGTGAGCAATGTCGTAATCGTATAAGGCGTACCTTGTGAAAGATTCACGCGAGAGAAAATTAATACTTCCAAAATACCTGAAATATTACGAACCAACACATAAGTAATTCCTAGGATAACCAAAGCAACAAGAAGATTAAATAAAGTAATGCTTTCTATTACAGTGCCAGCATCGGTTGTCGTGGTTTGTTGCCAAAGTGTAATTTCACGTAAATAGCTCACTACTGTGACTAAATCTGACCATACATAGTAGAAAATCCCCAATAATGCTGTCCAAATAAAGAGATCTACAAAACGTAATAATTGGCTACGCACATCATTTAACGCTAAACCTTCCTCTGGCTCTCCCACTGCAACCACATCATCAGAGGAAATATTTTCATAATTATTTTCAAGTGCTTTTTGACGACGTTTTTCTGCTAAACGGCGATGTGCTAAACGACGAGAAGAAACCGTAATACCACGGTAAATCGTATTACGTACTAACCACCATACACACCAAGCAATATAAGAATGAATAAAATGCTCAATTAAATTTAAAGCAGTGTAATAATAGCCTAAAACAATAAGTACGATTAGTCCCACAGGAATTAATCTTAAACCAATTTGTACAATTCTTATTAACCAATGATGTTTATTTGTTTCAGGTTCATAAGAGCGAAGTACTCGATTAAAGCGAGGAGCAATAATCGCCGCACAGAAAATTAGAGCTGTAATAGTATTAATTTGACCTAACACATCATTAGCTAAACCTGCATCAGTGACATTGCTAAACACAGAAGTATTTAAAAGCAATACAATCACAATAATAATGCGTTGGATAACACCACGAAAACGTTGTGCATTCTCTTTTGAAGATTCAAAATGATTAACAAAAATACCATTTGGACGGAACAATGAAATCCAAAATGTAAAGAACCACCAATAACCTGCCATACTAAATGACCAATGCCAAAATTCTTCTGGATTTTTGAAGAAAAAGAAGCCGATCATTTGGCAAACGGCTAAAAACCAAAGTGTACTAGAAAGCGTTAAAAACGCAGTTAATAACAGGGCAAGTGGAGTACTCCACTGACTATCTGTATCTAAGCGATGTATTTCACGATTAATTTTGTTTAATTGTTGTTTAATACGATTTTTAAATTTAAAAATTGCACCACCTACAATAAATAACCCTAAGAAATACATAAGTAAATAAGGTAAATTGTCATAATTAGTTGGAAAACCTAATTTTTTCAACATACCATTAAACTGTTCAATTAAAGCTCTTGGCAGCATTTTTATCCAATCTAAATTAATGGGATTATTACTTTTCACCCAAAAACTTTGCTGCTCTAATTTAGATTGAATTTGATCACTGATTTGTGTAATTTGCTGCTGCGTTAATTCCAAAGAAATCGCGAGATTTAATTGATTATTTAAAGATTTAATCAGATCAGATGTCATTTTTCGACGCTCAGTTAATAGCGTTTTAACCTGCGTTCTTTCTGCCTCAGTAAATTGTTTTCCATCTTCACTTTCAACTTTATTAATATAGTTATTTAGATCATAAAGTTCATTGCGTTTTTGAGTAATGTCAAAAATATGCACACGCAAATCGGCAATTTGTTTTGATAAACCTTGAATATTTAAGTTAGTCGGTAATTTTTGTTTTTGTTGCTGGATAATACGTGAAAGAACTAACGTGCCTTGTAATGCACTAATTTGTTCATCAATAGTATGTTGAGTTTGAGTGAGGCTATCTAAAATATTCCGCATTCTTAACTCATCTTGAGTTAATGAATTCGCTTTTTCTGTTTGTTGTAATAGATACTGACCAAGCTGTGCATTGCGATCAAGTTCTTTTTGAATGTAATCATTTTGCACAGTTTTTTGCTGTTGCTGCTGAGCTTGTTCTAGTTGATTTTGTGATTGCTGAAGATTTTTTTGATTAATGACTTCTTGAATCGCAATAATATTTTGTTGTTGCACCTGCAAACGTAAATTCAATAGGTCGTAACGACTTTGATAAAGTAAAGAAAGCTGATCATTATTTTTTAATAAATTTTGATTATAACTATTCTTTAAATCAATCAGTTGTAATTCAATCTGATATTGTTTTCGTAATGCGCTACCAATATCATTATTGGCCAATTGTTGATTAATTTGCTGAGTGCGTACAACATTTTCCGTTAATGCCGCTTGAGCTCGTTCAGAAATAGAATTTTGCCCTGCCAATTGTGCATTTGCCGCGCCTAATGCGTTTTGCGTATCTTGTAATTGATCATTTAACTTAGCGAGACTATTTTGTAAATCGTCCTGTGACTGTGCATTATAATCAGTACTTGTTGCTGTTTCTTGTTGTTTTTTTAATGCTTGAATTTCTGCATTATTCTTTCTAATTTCACTCTCTGAATGGCTTAATGTTGTTTGCAATGCATCATTGATTTTTTGTTGAGCTTGAATTTGCTGCAATAAATCAATTGATGTTTGTAATTCTGCTAACAACGTATTTTTTGCTTCCCCCTCACTCATTTTTTGAGCGTTAGCCAAATCGGCTTTAAGCGATTGCTCCGTTGGTAATACATTTGTTGAATTTGCCCCTAATGCCCCTTGTGAAACACTAAGGGTAAACATTGCCGAGGCAAAAAGTACGGTAAAAAATGGAGGTGTTTTCATAAGTTTCCTAATCATTATTTTTTCCTAATCTAAATGGTAAAATTAATTTATCTTATCTTGCTTTGCCAGCCAATCGGCAAGCTGTTTACGTGAGATCTTAATGCCTTTCCCAAGCATCAGTGGTAAAGGATAATATGCAATAGGTTGTTTAAAACGTGCGAGTTTATCTTGTAAAAAAAACATTAAATTTTCAACCGCACTTTTGCTAAAGGATTCATTAAAATCCACTAAAGCGACAGGACGCTGACCAAATTCTTTGTTTTTTTGTGGTAAAACAAACACTTGATTAACTGAAGAATGTTGAATAATCACTTGTTCAATTTCTTCTGGCTGAATATTTTCGCCACCAGAAATAAACATATTATCAAGTCGTCCGATAATAACAAGTTCGCCCTCTTGCCAAACACCTTTATCTTTTGTCGGAAGCCAACCTTGGTTATTCGTTAATGAAACAATTTGTCGATCCTTCCAATAACCCATCGCCAAACCCGCACCTTTCAGCCAAACTTCATCATTTACTAAGCGATATTCTCTGCCTAAGAGCGGTTGCCCCACACCTTGTTTTTCATCAGATTTTTTGGCAAAAACTGTCGAAGCCATTTCCGTCATTCCGTAGCCAGAATAAGTTTCAATACCATATTTCACTATTTTTTTCGTGAGTTCAGCAGGAATATGCGTACCACCAAGTAAAATATGACGTGTAGAAAATGAAATAATCGAATTTTCCTGTAAATAATCTAACAAACGTTGTAATTGCGTTGGCACAAGAGAAACGTGGGTCGTTTCTAATAATGAAGCATAAAAATCATCTTTTGGGAAATGTAATTGTGCACCACAATATAACCAACGCCAAACAATACCTTGTCCTGAAACGTGATATAAGGGTAATGAAAGTAACCAAGATTGATTACAATCAAACTTCATTAAGTTACATACCCCTTTTGCATTATCCAAATGCGCTTGGACATTATGCACAACTGCTTTTGGTAAGCCTGTAGAACCAGAGGTTAGCGTCATCGTCGCAGGACGAAAAAAATTAGCTTTTTGTGTAAAAGCATCAATTTCTTGCAAATTCAGCAAATCTTTATCATAAAAACAAAAATCAATTTGATAAAACTCACATAATTCTGCAATTTTTTCTTGTGGAAAAGCAGGATTGATGCCTAAAACTTTTGCGCCAAGCTGAATTGTCGCCAGATATAAAAATAAAATTTTCTCTGAATTTTTTCCCACAAAAGCAACCGCACTTTCCGCATTTACGCCTTTTTTTTGTAAAAAAGCCACCGTTTGGTTAATCTTTGTAGTTAATTCTATCCAAGTAAGCGCATCGCTCTGCGTAGTACGTAAAGCGATTTTATCTGAGAAATCAGGTTGAATAGCAAAATTTTGCCAAGGATACATTATTAATTTACCGTGAAATATGATCGCACTTCATCAATCAATGTTTCAGGTAATTCCATAGATTGCATTGCACCTTCTAGCATCAACATTTTTCGTCCACTATTTGTATTGGTAATAACCCAATAAGGCGTATCTGGAATTTGTTTTGGTTTTGTATGATTGCCAGCCATTAATAATGTCGCTTCGTCACGTGCAAAGTAAACTCGAGTACGTCCTTGTAAAGATTCCGTTGCTTGCGCAAAACTTTCAGGATTTGTACGATAAAGCACACGTAAAATCGCTAAGAAACGCACCACCGCCTTACTTTCTTCTTGAAATTCAGTTGAATTTAATAAAGTTTGGACTTTTTCTACTATCTGATTAATTGCGGTTATTGATTGCTTTTTTGTTGTTTTGATATTTACTTCTTTCACATTAATAGCCTGTTCTGGCTTTTGATCTGCGGATTTGTTAGTTTCTGCTGAAGTAAGAACTAAATCATCAACACTTGAAGTATGCACAGGTAAACTAAGCAAACGGCGTAAAATATCCGAAGCACTTTCCCCAATAGAGCGGGTTTGGCTCGCAATATATTGGTATAATTCTTCATCTACTTCAATGATCTTCATTTTTATCTCTCTGTTTGCTAAAATTTTTTTCAATTATAACGACTTCTTTACAAATTCTCACGTAAAAATTATGGCAAAATCATTACTCAATTATCAATTTCATCAAGTAAAACAAACGATTAATACACCTGTTTTAATTTTTATTCACGGTTTATTCGGCGATATGGATAATCTCGGCGTTATCGCGAGAGCTTTTAGTGAACATTACAGTATTTTACGTATTGATTTACGCAATCACGGCCATAGTTTTCATTCGGAAAAAATGAATTATCAACTGATGGCTGAAGATGTTATCGCAGTAATCCGCCACTTAAATTTATCCAAAGTGATATTAATTGGTCATTCTATGGGGGGAAAAACCGCCATGAAAATCACCGCACTTTGCCCAGAATTAGTCGAAAAATTAATCGTAATTGATATGTCCCCTATGCTTTATGAGGGATTTGGTCATAAAGATGTTTTTAATGGCCTATTTGCGGTAAAAAATGCAAAGCCTGAAAATCGTCAGCAAGCCAAACCGATTTTAAAACAAGAAATTAATGATGAAGACGTTGTACAATTTATGTTGAAATCTTTTGATGTTAATTCAGCTGATTGTTTTCGTTTTAATCTTACCGCACTTTTTAACAATTATGCCAATATTATGGATTGGGAAAAAGTACGTGTATTTACGCCAACTCTTTTTATTAAGGGTGGAAATTCCTCTTATATAAAAATAGAAAATAGCGAAAAAATTCTAGAACAATTTCCTAATGCAACTGCCTTTACGATTAATGGCAGTGGACACTGGGTTCACGCCGAAAAACCTGATTTTGTTATTCGTGCAATTAAACGATTTCTAAATAAGAATTAAGTAGTTTAAGTGAGAATGCTTTTATGATATAGTTCGCCAAATTTGGATAAGCCTTATAATCGATAGATTAAATTTAATATAAAAAAGGAAATAAAAATGGCAATAGTTGGTCTTTTTTATGGTAGTGATACTGGAAACACTGAAAACATCGCAAAACAAATCCAAAAACAATTAGGTAGTGATTTAATTGATATTCGTGATATTGCCAAAAGTAGCAAAGAAGATATTGAAGCATACGATTTCTTGCTTTTCGGTATTCCAACTTGGTATTACGGCGAAGCACAAGCAGACTGGGATGACTTTTTCCCAACACTCGAAGAAATCGATTTTACAGATAAACTTGTAGGTATTTTCGGTTGTGGCGATCAAGAAGATTATGCAGATTATTTCTGTGATGCTATCGGAACTGTGCGCGATATTATAGAGCCACACGGTGCAATTGTGGTAGGAAATTGGCCAACAGAAGGCTATAATTTTGAAGCTTCGAAAGCCTTATTGGAAGATGGCACTTTCATCGGATTATGTATTGATGAAGATCGCCAACCAGAGCTTACCGCAGAGCGTGTAGAAAAATGGTGTAAACAAATTTATGATGAAATGTGCTTAGCTGAATTGGCTTAGTATGTTGTGCATAATAGGAAGAAAAATTATGTCTGAAGAAAATATTAAATTACTCAAAAAAGTGGGATTAAAAATTACAGAGCCTCGCTTAACTATTCTCGCTTTAATGCAAAATCATAAAAATGAACATTTTTCTGCAGAAGATGTTTATAAAATTTTGCTGGAACAAGGTTGTGAAATTGGATTAGCCACAGTTTATCGTGTGCTTAATCAATTTGATGAAGCACATATTGTAATCCGTCATAATTTTGAGGGAAATAAATCCGTTTTTGAGCTTGCTCCAACAGAACATCACGATCATATTATTTGTGAAGATTGCGGTAAAGTATTTGAATTTACGGATAATATTATTGAACAACGTCAGCGTGAAATCAGTGAAAAATACGGCATAAAATTAAAAACGCATAACGTGTATCTTTACGGCAAATGCAGTGATATTAATCATTGTGACGAAAACAATTCAAAATAAATAATATCTAAGGCGACAAAATGTCGCCTTTCTTATATTCAAATTTCATCCTAAAAAATAACCGCACTTTATTACAGTGCGGTTATTTAGTTTAACTTTTTTATTTGTTAATAAACGCCTTGGGCTAACATTGCATCAGCCACCTTAACAAAGCCTGCTACATTTGCCCCAACAACATAGTTAATGTTTTCTTGACCTTCAATTGTGCCGTATTTTTTACAGTTTGCGTGAATATCTAACATAATGCGATGTAATTGAGCGTCCACTTCTTCTGCTGTCCAATATAAACGTTGTGAACTTTGTGCCATTTCTAAACCAGAAGTAGCAACACCACCAGCGTTGGCAGCTTTACCCGGGCCAAATAATACATCTGCAGCTAATAATGCTTCTGTTGCTTCAATTGTTGTTGGCATATTCGCACCTTCAGCCACTAATTTCACACCATTTTTAATTAAACGTTGTGCATCAGAAAGTTCTAATTCATTTTGAGTTGCACAAGGAAGCGCAATATCAACTTGCACTTCCCAAGGGCGTTTACCTTCAAAATATTGCAAACCAAACAGTTCTGCATAATCTTTCACACGACCACGTTTTACATTTTTAATTTCTAAAAGTGCGGCTAATTTTTCAGTAGTAAATCCATTTGGATCATAAACATAACCTGATGAATCAGAACAAGTTACTACTTTTGCACCAAGAGATAATGCTTTTTCAATAGCATATTGTGCTACATTACCAGAACCAGAAACTGAAACTACTTTACCTGCAAAACTATCGCCTTTTTCAGTAAGCATTGCTTGAGCAAAATAAATTAATCCATATCCCGTTGCTTCCGGACGAATTAAACTACCACCGAAAGAAAGACCGCGACCAGTGAAAACACAGGCTGATTGGTTTGATAATTTTTTCATATAGCCAGCTAAATAGCCAACTTCGCGCCCACCAACACCTATATCGCCTGCGGGAACATCTGTATCAGCTCCTACGTGACGATAAAGTTCAGCCATTAATGCTTGGCAAAAACGCATAACTTCAGCATCAGATTTGCCTTTAGGATCAAAATCTGAACCGCCTTTTGCTCCGCCCATAGGCAATGTTGTTAAAGCATTTTTAAAGATTTGCTCAAAACCTAAGAATTTTAAGATAGATAAATTTACTGATGGATGGAAACGCATTCCCCCTTTAAATGGGCCTATGGCACTATTAAATTGTACACGAAATGCTCTGTTTACTTGCACTTGCCCTTTATCGTCAGTCCACGCCACACGGAATTGAAATGCACGTTCAGGCTCAACTAAACGTTCTAATAATGCTTCTGAACGATATTTAGGATTGGCTTCTAAAAAAGGCCAAATTGATGTGAATACCTCGCGAACCGCTTGTAAAAATTCAGGTTGATAACCATCGCGTTGAGCAACTTTTGTTAAAAATGCGTCTAAGGAAGCAACTTTTGACATAATGAATTTCCCTCTTTGTTGATGTTGTGTGTATTGTATTTTTTATTGTATACGCCTCGTGAAGCGCATAGACAATATGCAATGGCTAATTTAATCTTGCAACCATTTTTATAAAGGAAATTTAAAGAAAAGGAAAAAGTAAAGAAATTATCTAAAAAATATCGTATTTATTAGATAAAAAATAAAAAACGACAGAAAACCATCAGGTAATGATATTTTCAATAAAAATATAGAGCAGACTACAAATCATATTTCTAGTAAATCACTACGAAAATATGTTTTATGAAAAAACAAAATTAGGGTTATATCAATATAATAAAAACGGGGGCAAAGCTCCCATACTATTAACAATTAAGTTCATCATTGTGTTTTTTCTGATTCATCATTATTTTTAACCGCACTTTCGTCGTCTTTTGGTTGATAAAATCGAGCGACCAATAGACCGAGCTCAAACAGCAAGCACATCGGTATGGCAAGCAAAGTTTGTGAAAAAACATCAGGAGGCGTTAAAAGCATTCCAATAAAAAATGCTGCAACAATAATATAAGGGCGTTTTTCGGAAAGAGCCTTTACAGTGGTAATACCAGTCCAGCAAAGTAGAATAATCGCAATTGGCACTTCAAAACAAACGCCAAAAGCTAAAAATAACGCTAAAGCAAAATCTAAATAACTACTAATATCTGTTGCGATGGTAACGCCTTCTGGGGCTGTTTGTGTAAAGAAGCTGAATACAAGAGGAAAGACGACATAGTAAGCAAAAGCAACACCGCAATAAAATAAAATCGTACTGGAAAATAACAACGGATAAATCATCCGTTTTTCGTGCTGATATAAAGCAGGTGCAATAAAAGCCCAAATTTGATAAAGCAAATAAGGGACAGAAATAAAAATTGCAACAATCGCAGTTAATTTAATTGGCGTAAAGAAAGGAGTTTGAATATTGGTTGCAATCATTGTTGCGCCTTTTGGCATAACAGCCGTTAAAGGTGCAGCAACAAAATGATAAATATCATTGGAAAAATACACCAAAGCAACAAAAACCAACACTACACAAATCACACAGCGTAATAAACGGTTTCTTAGTTCAACAAGGTGCGTAATTAAAGGTTGAGATTCATCCACATTACTCATAAAAACTCGCTATGATTTAGTTTTTGAAGATTGAGATTTTGACGCTGGAGCGATTTCAATATCATCAGGAGGATAATAGCTAGATAAATGTGTGTTCAGTTCTACTTTCTCGTGAGTTTCAAGTGCGGTCAAATCTGTAGGTGTTTTTTCTGCTTCAGATAAAGTTTCTGCAGCCTCCTCAACTGAGATTGCATTTTGAGGTTTTTCTGCATTTTCAGCCGCATTTTTGATTTCTTTGATTTGATCTTCCACCGTTGTACCAGCTTGAGCTGCTTTATCTTCTAGCTCCGCTTTCATCTTATCTGCTTGAGCTTTTAATTCTTCCACCGTTTTACTCAATTCTGGTGAAAGGGCTTGCAAGTTAAGGGATTCCGCTTTTTTAATACTATCTTGTAATTCTTGCAATTTTAGCTCTTGTTTCAACTCATTTTGAACGTTAGCAGCTAAACCACGAATTGTTTTTACCCAATCCATTACAGTGCGAATTGCTATAGGCAAACGTTTCGGGCCTAATACAACCAATCCCAAAACCATTAGTAAAATAAGTTCTGAAAAACCAATATCAAACACGGATTAAGCCTGCTCTTTCTCTTTTATATTTTCTTTTTTTGCAGACGCTGTTTCATTATCTATAGACTTAAATTCCGCATCTTTTACTTTTTCATCTTCTTTCATCGCCTTTTTGAAACCTTTCACTGCTGCACCAAGATCTGAGCCAGCATTTCTTAATTTTTTCGTGCCAAAAATCAATAAAATAACGACTAATAAAATAATCAGTTGAGCGGGGGATAAACCAAACATAATAAACTCCGTTCTGTAAAAAAGAAAAAATTTGGCTCGGAATATACTCTTTTTAGCCATTTAGAACAATAGCTATAGGAGATTATTTTTATGTTATCCTGATCTTGATCACAAAACCTGATTTTTAACTTATTGATGTAATAAAAAAGTTAAAATTTATCTATCTCTAAAAATTGTATTTTTCTTCTAATTCTGTGATGTGAGCACTTTTATCCTTTTAGCTCGTTTCAGGAATTTGCGGTAAATTCACAGCTTTTACCGAGCCTAGTGCTTTCGCTTTTTGGTAAAACGCTAATTTGTATTCAAGCAAATCTAAATAACGTTTTAATTCGGCAATTTGACACTTTACATTTTTTGTTTGATTTTCAAATAAGGAAAGGCGTTCTTCAATAGTATCGTCGCCAATGATGGTACATTCTGCAAAGCGTTTGATGTCTTTTAAGCTCATTCCTGTATTTTTCAAGCATTGTAATAAACTCAACCATTGCAAATCCTTGTCGGTAAAACGGCGATTACCGTATTCATCACGTCCGACATTAGGTAACAAGCCTTCTTTGTCATAAAAGCGTAAGGTGTAGGCGGAAATGCCTATTTTTTCAGCAGCTTTAGCGGTGGTGTAAGTCACTTTTTATTCCCTTTAAACAAAAATGGTAAAAAAACACTTGCTTTAGAGTGAACTCTAAAGTGTAAACTGTTGCTATCTTGCTTACGTAAGGCAACTTTGTCAATGGATTAAGAGGAAAAACAATGGAAATTAAACAAATCAACTCAACCATCAAATCTCGTGCGGCGGTAGCATTCGCCCCAAATCAACCCTTACAAATTGTGGAAATCGACGTAGAAATGCCTCGCAAAGGCGAAGTGTTAATTCGTAACACGCACACGGGCGTTTGCCATACTGATGCGTTTACGTTATCAGGAAGCGATCCTGAAGGGGTATTCCCTGTGGTGCTAGGACACGAAGGTGCGGGTGTGGTTGTTGCGGTTGGCGAAGGTGTGTTAAGCGTAAAACCGGGCGATCACGTCATTCCTCTTTATACTGCTGAATGTGGCGAATGTGAGTTTTGTCGCTCGGGTAAAACCAACCTATGCGTCTCAGTGCGTGACACGCAAGGTAAAGGCTTAATGCCTGATTGCACGACACGTTTTTCTTATCAAGGTCAGCCGATCTATCACTATATGGGCTGTTCGACTTTCAGTGAATACTCAGTTGTTGCAGAAGTTTCACTGGCGAAAATCAACCCAGAAGCCAACCACGAACAAGTATGTTTACTTGGCTGTGGCGTTACCACAGGTATTGGTGCGGTACATAATACGGCAAAAGTGCAAGAAGGCGACTCTGTTGCCGTGTTTGGCTTGGGTGCGATTGGTTTAGCGGTAGTACAAGGTGCACGTCAAGCCAAAGCCGGCCGTATTATCGCCATTGATACCAATCCTGCAAAATTTGAGTTGGCAAAACAGTTTGGTGCAACGGATTGTTTAAACCCTAATGATTACGATAAGCCGATCAAAGATGTGTTGTTAGATATTAATAAATGGGGCATTGACCATACCTTTGAATGTATCGGTAATGTAAACGTAATGCGTCAAGCATTAGAAAGTGCTCACCGTGGCTGGGGACAATCCATTATCATCGGCGTAGCGGGTGCAGGACAAGAAATTTCAACGCGTCCGTTCCAATTGGTAACAGGCCGTGTTTGGAAAGGCTCGGCATTTGGTGGCGTGAAAGGTCGCTCTGAACTTCCGCAAATGGTGGAAGATTCAATGAAAGGCGACATCCAGTTAGAACCGTTTGTGACTCACACAATGCCACTTGATCAAATTAATGAAGCCTTTGAATTAATGCACGAAGGTAAATCAATCCGTACTGTTATTCACTACTAAGGTACGCTATGAAACTAATTGAACAACATCAAATTTTTGGCGGTTCACAGCAAGTTTGGGCACATAATGCCCAAACACTTCAATGTGAAATGAAATTTGCCGTCTATTTGCCAAATAATCCGGAGAATCGACCTCTTGGCGTGATTTATTGGCTTTCTGGCTTAACTTGTACAGAACAAAATTTCATTACCAAATCAGGCTTTCAACGTTATGCCGCAGAACATCAAGTGATTGTGGTTGCCCCCGATACTAGCCCTCGCGGAGAGCAAGTGCCGAATGATGCGGCTTACGATTTAGGGCAGGGAGCGGGCTTTTATCTTAATGCGACCGAGCAGCCTTGGGCGACGAATTATCAAATGTATGATTATATCTTGAATGAATTGCCTGATTTGATTGAAGCAAATTTCCCTACTAACGGCAAACGTTCCATTATGGGACATTCAATGGGCGGACACGGTGCATTGGTATTGGCACTGCGAAATCGGGAACGTTATCAAAGTGTTTCTGCCTTTTCGCCTATTTTATCGCCAAGCCAGGTGCCTTGGGGAGAAAAAGCCTTTTCTACCTATTTAGGGGAAGATCGTGAAAAATGGCAGCAATATGATGCCAGCTCGCTCATTCAACAAGGCTATAAAGTGCAAGGTATGCGCATTGAGCAGGGCTTGGAAGATGAGTTTTTGCCTACACAATTGCGTACCGAAGATTTTATCGAAACCTGTCGAGTGGCAAGTCAGCCTGTCGATGTGCGCTTCCATAAAGGCTATGATCACAGCTATTACTTCATCGCCAGTTTTATTGGCGAGCATATTGCCTATCATGCGGAATTTTTGAAGTAAGCTAAAGAGCGGTCAGTTTTCAAAGCAGTTTGGGATAGCCGGCACGAGGGCGGTAAAAAGTGCCGGCAATAGTTTATTCAGTCTGAACTAGAAGAACCAAGCCTGAAACAATATCAAAAAATTTCTTTAAATAATAATCTAACTCTTTGGAAAGGTAGATAATCTCTTTCTAGCCATTTTATCTTTATTTCCAAATGCGGGAATCAAATATTTTCTTACGTAATTCAGGGTATTCATCAATTTTAAACTCTGGCGTTTTTCCTTCTTTAAGCTGGCGTTGATAATCCTTCATTAATTTCCATACGATTGGCGACAACATCAAAATTGCGATCAAGTTAATGATTGCCATGACAGCCATCACCGTATCTGCGAAATTCCACACCACATTGCCAGAGCGAACCGCACCGAAATACACGAAAAATAGCACCATTAAACGGAACAAAAATACAAACCAAGGTTTATTTTTTATAAAACGGATATTGCTTTCCGCATAAGCATAGTTACCAATAATAGAAGAATAAGCGAATAACAATAAGATAAACGCCAGGAAATGCACCCCAAATTCACCTATGTGGTATTGCAAAGCATTTTGCGTAAGTGAGATACTTTTGAGCGTTTCGCTACCATAATTATTCGAAAGCAAAATAATAACGGCAGTACAAGTACAAACGATCATTGTATCAACAAACACACCGAGCATTTGCACTAAACCTTGGCTAACTGGATGCTTAACGTGAGCTGCTGCAGCCGAATTAGGCGCAGATCCCATCCCCGCTTCGTTTGAGAATAAACCACGTTTAATCCCCATCATCATTGCTTTCGATACCAATGCACCAAACATTCCGCCAGCGGCAGCATCAAAACTAAATGCACTTTGAACAATACGATGAATCACGGAAGGGATCATATCAATATGCATGCCAAGAATAATTACTGCTATAATCAAATAGAAAAGTGCCATCATTGGTACAAGGTTGCTCGAAATAATCGCAATACGCTTAACGCCACCGAAAATAATAAGTGCGGTAAAAATTACTAATGAAATACCGACATATTCCCCTTTCCAATTCCACGCATTACTCGTTGCTTCAACAATAGAGTTTGCCTGCACAGAATTAAAGGCAAAACCAAATGTAAAAATTAATGCAAGTGCAAAAGCCACTGCCATACAACGTGATTTTAAACCTTGAACAATATAATAAGCAGGGCCACCGCGGAATGATCCATCTTTATCTTGAATTTTAAATAATTGAGCAAGGGTAGATTCAGCGAAAGCACTCGACATACCAATAAATGCCGTTACCCACATCCAAAACACTGCGCCTTCGCCTCCCAAGGCGATTGCCGTTGCAACCCCACCAATGTTACCCACACCAACGCGGCTCGCAAGACCTGTCGTAAATGCTTGGAAAGGTGTTAACGAACTACCCTCCACCGCACGACCAAACCACATTTCACGAAGACTTGCTGGGAATAAACGGAACTGCACAAATCCTGTTGTAATGGTAAAAAATAGACCAGTCCCAAGCAAAATAATAATTGTGACATCCCATAAAGGCCCGTCAAGGTGTGCGACTATCCAAGTTAGCACTTCTTCTAACATTTTTGAAAATTCAAAGTCCATAATCATCCCTCAAGCGATAAATAATTTGATTGTATGGTTTTTCAATGAAAAGGCGAGATTTTTTAATAATTTCTCTAAAGAAAAGAAAAACAAAAAAGAAAAAATCTAATAAATTTAGAATATTCTAAATATTTTTCAAAAACAAAGGGCATATTATTTGAATACGCCCCACTAGTTTGTTGAATTATTTGGTTAAAAACAACGCTGCCGCGCCACGCACACCACCAGAATCGCCGTGTTTCGCTTTTTTAATTGGTGGAACTTTTGCTGTCCGCATCAAGTGAGGCGGTAATGCTTTTGGTAAAGCCTCATAAAGGTAATCAAAATTAGATAATCCACCGCCGAGTACAATCATATGCGGATCAAATGCCGTAATGATATTGCCAATAGAAATCGCCGCCAACTCAACAAAAAGATTCACAAAATCTACCGCACTTTCATTGCCTTGATAGAACAAATCAATAATTTCACGAGCAGATAATGTTTCGCCTTTCAAATCTCGATAAAGCATTTCAAAACCGCGACCAGACAAATAATTATCCAAACAAGCCTTGTTGCCACAACCACATTGATAAATAGGGGCGTTATCCCATCCCAATAATTTCAAGGCATGATAATTTAGTTGTAAATGACCAAGCTCTCCCGCCATTCCCACTTGACCTGAATGAACTTTACCGTTTAAGACAAAGCCACCACCAAAACCAGTCCCAAGAATTAAACCAAGTACAGTCGAATATTGCTGATTTTCCGTATCCCATGCTTCAGATAACGCAAAACAATTTGCGTCATTTTCTGCCCGCACTTCACGGCCCAAACGCGCGGACAAATCGCATAAAATTGGTTTATTATCTGCCACACGAATATTGGCAATTTCGGCTAATCCAGTTTGTTGATTAACAAAACCAGGTACGCCCAAACCTACGGTGCCCACCTCACCAAACTTTTCATCAGCACGATTCACTAAATCCACAATCGTGTTAAGCCATTCTTCATAGTCGGTTTTAGGTGTTGGTACCCGTTCAGAATATAATTTTTCTAATTTTTCATTGAATACGGCAAGCTCTATTTTCGTGCCACCAATATCTAAACCATAATACATAATCTGCTCCTGTATAAAGAAGTGCGGTTAAAATTAGGCAAAATTTTAACCGCACTTAAATCATTATTTTATGACAAAGATCGCCTTTTTCTTCAAAAAGATCAAAATAATGCTATTAATTACTCAAAATAGCAAGTCTATACACTTAATCTGGTTCGTTTGAAAAAATTATGAATTTGCCTGTTGTGAATAATCAAGGTTTTGGAAAAGTGGATGATTATCTGGGGGAATTCACGGTATTACGCGAATAAAACAAGTTTCAAATTAAGTGCTTTACTTACTCTGAATGTATGAAATTGAGCGAATATTAATATGGGAATTTTGTCTTTAATTAAACAAACCTTGCAAAATATCAAAGTTTGTTGAAATAATTTTTGCTTTTCTTTGCAATGAAAGGGGAGGAGAGTAAAATAGCACCAATTATAGAAGTATTTGTAGTCGTAAACTTGTTAAAAGTATTAAATTTTCATCAACTTTTTCAATGTCAATAGTTGGAGTTTGATTATGGCATCAGAAAATCAAAAACTATCTTCTGTTGCGCTCACACCTGTTGAAGCAACGGATTATGCAGAAAATACAGCAACTTATAAAGCAAATAAACGTCCATTTTTATCGTTTATGTCTGGTATTAGTGCTGGTGCTTGTATTGCCTTAGCCTTTGTATTTTACACGACAACACAAACTGCTAGTGCAGGCGCACCTTGGGGATTAACCAAGTTAGTAGGTGGGTTAGTATTCTCCTTGGGCGTAATTATGGTGGTGATTTTAGGATCTGAATTATTCACTTCTTCTACTTTAACTTTAGTCGCCCGTGTAGGCGGTAGAATCACCACGACACAAATGATTCGAAATTGGATCGTAGTATATTTGGGCAACTTCGTTGGTGGTTTATTTATTGCGGCTGTTATTTGATTTAGTGGACAAACAATGGCAGCAAATGGTCAATGGGGTTTAACAATTCTTGCAACCGCCCAACATAAAATTCATCACACTTGGTTTGAAGCTTTTAACCTAGGTATTTTATGTAACATTATGGTGTGTGTGGCGGTTTGGATGTCTTATTCTGGTAAGACTGTTACAGACAAAGCATTTATTATGATTATGCCGATTGGTTTGTTTGTTGCATCAGGATTTGAACACTGTGTGGCTAATATGTTTATGATTCCGATGGGAATTATTACCGCACATTTTAGTACACCTGAATTTTGGCAACAAATCGGCGTTGATCCGATGAAATACGCAGATTTAGATTTGTACCATTTCATCGTGAAGAATTTAATCCCTGTAACGTTGGGAAATATTGTCGGCGGGGCAATTTGTATTGGTGTATTCCAACGTTATTTAACCAAAACGCATTAAAGATTTACTTATTTATTAATTAACAAAGGAAATGACTATGTCAGAACTTAATGAAATGCAAAAATTGGCGTGGGCTGGTTTTGCTGGTGGCGATTGGCAAGAAAATGTCAATGTACGTGACTTTATCCAAAAAAACTATACCCCTTATGAAGGCGATGACTCTTTCTTAGCAGGTCCAACCGAAGCAACAACCAAGCTTTGGGAATCTGTAATGGAAGGAATTAAAATTGAAAACCGTACTCACGCGCCATTAGATTTTGATGAACATACACCATCTACCATTATCTCTCACGCACCCGGTTACATTAACAAAGATTTAGAAAAAATCGTTGGTCTTCAAACTGATGAACCTTTAAAACGTGCCATTATGCCATTCGGTGGTATCAAAATGGTGGAAGGTTCTTGTAAAGTTTATGGTCGTGAACTTGATCCAAAAGTGAAAAAAATCTTCACTGAATACCGTAAAACACATAACCAAGGTGTATTCGATGTTTACACGCCAGATATTTTACGTTGCCGTAAATCTGGGGTATTAACTGGTCTTCCAGATGCTTATGGTCGTGGTCGTATCATCGGTGACTACCGTCGTGTAGCACTTTATGGTGTAGATTTCTTAATGAAAGATAAATATGCACAATTCTCTTCTTTACAAAAAGATTTAGAAGATGGCGTAAATCTTGAAGCAACAATTCGTTTACGTGAAGAAATCGCAGAACAACACCGTGCATTAGGTCAATTAAAACAAATGGCAGCAAGCTATGGTTATGATATTTCTAACCCAGCAACTAATGCTCAAGAAGCCATTCAATGGATGTACTTTGCTTATCTTGCTGCAATAAAATCACAAAATGGTGCTGCAATGTCATTCGGTCGTACCGCAACCTTTATTGACGTGTACATTGAGCGTGATTTAAAAGCAGGAAAAATTACTGAAACTGAAGCGCAAGAATTAGTTGACCACTTAGTTATGAAACTTCGTATGGTTCGTTTCTTACGTACACCTGAATACGATCAATTATTCTCAGGCGACCCAATGTGGGCAACTGAAACCATCGCAGGTATGGGTTTAGATGGTCGTACATTAGTAACCAAAAATACATTCCGTATTTTACACACCCTTTACAACATGGGTACTTCCCCAGAGCCAAACTTAACCATTCTTTGGTCTGAACAATTACCTGAAAACTTCAAACGTTTCTGTGCAAAAGTATCGATTGATACCTCATCAGTTCAATACGAAAACGATGATTTAATGCGTCCAGACTTCAACAATGATGACTACGCAATCGCATGTTGTGTATCACCAATGATTGTGGGTAAACAAATGCAATTCTTCGGTGCACGTGCAAACTTAGCGAAAACATTGTTATACGCAATCAACGGCGGTATTGATGAAAAATTAGGTATGCAAGTAGGCCCGAAAACTGCACCAATTACTGATGAAGTATTAGATTTCGATACAGTAATGACTCGTATGGATAGCTTTATGGATTGGTTGGCTAAACAATATGTGACTGCCTTAAACGTAATCCACTATATGCACGATAAATATTCATACGAAGCCGCATTAATGGCATTACATGATCGTGATGTATACCGTACCATGGCTTGTGGTATCGCAGGTCTTTCTGTTGCGGCTGACTCACTTTCAGCAATCAAATATGCAAAAGTTAAACCAGTTCGTGGCGACATCAAAGATAAAGATGGCAATGTTGTTGCAACTAACGTAGCAATCGACTTTGAAATTGAAGGTGAATATCCACAATATGGTAATAACGATAACCGTGTTGATGACATCGCTTGTGACTTAGTTGAACGTTTCATGAAGAAAATTCAAAAACTTAAAACTTACCGCAATGCAGTGCCTACACAATCTGTATTAACCATTACTTCTAACGTAGTTTATGGTAAGAAAACGGGCAACACCCCAGATGGCCGTCGTGCTGGTGCACCATTCGGACCAGGTGCGAACCCAATGCACGGACGTGACCAAAAAGGTGCGGTAGCATCATTAACTTCTGTAGCTAAACTTCCATTTGCTTACGCGAAAGATGGTATTTCTTATACCTTCTCAATCGTACCAAATGCGTTAGGTAAAGATGCCGAAGCACAACGTCGCAACCTTGCTGGCTTAATGGATGGTTACTTCCACCACGAAGCAACGGTTGAAGGTGGCCAACACTTAAATGTGAACGTGTTAAACCGTGAAATGTTGTTAGATGCAATGGAAAATCCGGATAAATATCCACAATTGACTATCCGTGTATCTGGTTACGCAGTACGTTTTAACTCTTTAACTAAAGAGCAACAACAAGACGTAATTACTAGAACTTTCACAGAGTCAATGTAAAAACATTTTTATTTTTGACCGCACTTTGGTGGGAACATAATGAGCCTGATTTAAATCAGGCTCATTTTTTATAGACTAAATATTTGGTAAAATTTAGCTATATCTAATTTTAGGAAATTTATGTATGTCAGTTCTTGGACGAATTCACTCTTTTGAATCCTGTGGCACTGTAGATGGGCCAGGTATTCGTTTTATTTTATTTATGCAAGGCTGCTTGATGCGCTGCAAATATTGCCACAATCGTGATACTTGGGATCTTGAAGGGGGGAAAGAAATCAGTGTCGAAGATTTAATGAAAGAAGTCGTGACTTATCGCCATTTTATGAATGCTACTGGCGGTGGTGTTACGGCATCTGGTGGCGAGGCTGTGTTACAAGCAGAGTTTGTACGCGATTGGTTCCGAGCTTGTAAAGCGGAAGGGATTAATACTTGCTTGGATACAAATGGTTTTGTACGTCATTATAATCATATTATTGATGAATTATTAGATGTAACAGATCTTGTTTTACTCGATTTAAAAGAGCTTAATGATCAAGTTCATCAAAATCTTATTGGGGTACCCAATAAACGTACCCTTGAATTTGCAAAATATTTGCAAAAACGTAATCAACATACCTGGATTCGTTATGTTGTGGTTCCTGGTTATACTGATAGCGATCACGATGTGCATTTATTAGGTCAGTTTATTGAAGGTATGACCAATATTGAAAAAGTTGAGCTTCTTCCTTATCATCGATTAGGTGCACATAAATGGAAAACCCTTGGGTTAGATTATGAGCTTGAAGATGTATTACCGCCAACTAAAGAATCCTTAGAGCATATTAAAACAATCCTAGAAGGTTATGGGCACACTGTAAAATTCTAGAATAAATGTCAGCTAACATAAGGAGTAAATAATGAAAAAAATTATTTTAACATTATCACTTGGGTTACTTACTGCCTGTTCTGCTCAAATCCAAAAGGCTAAACAAAATGATGTGAAGCTGGCACCGCCGACTGATGTACGAAGCGGATATATACGTTTGGTAAAGAATGTGAATTATTACATCGATAGTGAATCGATCTGGGTGGATAACCAAGAGCCACAAATTGTACATTTTGATGCAGTGGTGAATTTAGATAAGGGATTGTATGTTTATCCTGAGCCTAAACGTTATGCACGTTCTGTTCGTCAGTATAAGATCTTGAATTGTGCAAATTATCATTTAACTCAAGTACGAACTGATTTCTATGATGAATTTTGGGGACAGGGTTTGCGGGCAGCACCTAAAAAGCAAAAGAAACATACGTTAAGTTTAACACCTGATACAACGCTTTATAATGCTGCTCAGATTATTTGTGCGAATTATGGTGAAGCATTTTCAGTTGATAAAAAATAAAAAAATCTGCACCTTAATTAGTTTAAATTTTATTCAACTTTTAGGTGCAGAGAGTATTCGATTTTTCTGCAGTTATTGCTATTTTACTGCTGGCACTTTTAAGTCTGGCTCGTTTGGTTTTTCAATTGGTGCAAAAGTTTTATCTTTATTCGCATCAATAATTTTTTGAGTATCATTTGCTAATGCGGTTAAACCCATTTTTTCATAAGCTTCCTGCATCAGAAATAATCCTTCATAAGTTGCTTTAGTATCAGGATATTGTTTTAACATTCCTACCACACGATTTGCAACTGCTACCCACGCTTTACGTTTTGCATAGAATTTTGCAATCTCTAATTCGTGACGAGCCAGTGCATCTTTAATATAAGCCATACGCGCTAAAGCATCTTGAGCATAAGGGCTATTAGGGAATACACGAACTAAGTTTTGGAAATTAGAAAAAGCGGTACGCATAGAGGTTGTTTCACGTGTAGCACGGTCAATTCCAAAAAAATCTTGAATGAAATTATCGCCTGTTGCTGCATTAGTTAAGCCAGCCATATATACCGCATAGGCTTGATTTGGGCTTTGTGGAAATTGATGTAAAAAGCTATCTACCATCAATAATACTTGCGTATAATCTTGAGTTTTATAATTTGCATAAATTAAATCTAACATTGCTTGTTCTTGATAAACGCTACCTGGAAAACGCTCAGTCGTCGCTTTTAAATAGCGAATGGCTTCAGAGTAACTACCTTCTTGTAATGATGTTGTACCTTTTGTGTATAATTCATTTACCGATGCTTGTTCAACATCTTTTGAACCACTTGAACATCCAATAACCAATGCTGCCACGGCAAGCAATGCCAAAGATTTTATTTTACGCATTGTTTTTTCCTTAATTTTTACGAAAACCAATAAATAAGATACAATTGTCCGCTATTGTATAGAACATTAATCAATAAGCCAACTTTTAAAATTTTTGAGAGCTATTTATGCCACAAATTACCCTTTCGGCTGAAGTGCAGCCAGAACAAATGGGACAACGTTTAGACCAAACACTTGCAGAGTTGTTCCCTGAATATTCTCGTTCCCGATTAAAAACATGGATTGAAGCCGATCTCGTAAAACTTAACGACCGCATTACTAATATTCCGCGTGAGAAAGTGTTTGGAGGAGAGAGAATAGAGATTATTGTTGAAGTGGAAGATGAAACACGTTTTGAAGCAGAAAATATTCCATTGAATATTGTGTATGAAGATGATGATATTATTGTGATTAACAAACCAAAAGATCTTGTGGTACACCCCGGTGCTGGCAATCCAAATGGAACTGTACTCAATGCGTTACTCTATCATTATCCACCGATATCAGAAGTACCGAGAGCAGGAATTGTGCATCGATTAGATAAAGATACAACAGGTCTAATGGTTGTTGCTAAAACCATTCCAGCACAAACTAAGTTAGTGCGAGACTTACAAAAACGCAAAATTACGCGCGAATATGAAGCAGTCGCTTCAGGCATTATGACTAAAGGCGGCACAGTAGATCAACCTATGGCTCGTCATGCAACCAAACGTACTTTAATGGCTGTTCATCCAATGGGAAAACCAGCTGTTACTCATTATCGTATTATGGAAAATTACCGTAACTACACCCGTTTACGTTTACGTTTAGAAACGGGGCGCACGCATCAAATCCGCGTTCATATGGCACATATTGCCCATCCATTGCTAGGCGATCAAACCTATGGCGGACGCCCTCGTCCACCCAAAAATGCGAGTGAAGACTTTATGGAAGTATTGCGTAATTTCAAACGCCAAGCTTTACATGCGGTCATGTTACGCTTAGCTCATCCAATCACAGGGGAAATTATGGAATGGTATGCACCATTACCAGATGACTTTGTTGAATTGCTTAATGCACTCAAAGCCGACTATCTCAAACATCAAGATGAGTTAGATTATTAATATGCAAGCAATTAACCCAAATTGGAATGTTCCAAAGAATATTCATGCCTTTACCACTACTCGTGAAGGGGGCGTGAGCTTAGCGCCTTATTTGAGTTTCAACTTAGGCGATCATGTCGGTGATGATAAAAGTGCGGTAAAAACTAACCGCACTTTATTAGTCGAAAAATTTGGCTTGCCACAAAAACCTATATTTTTAACGCAAACACACAGCACTCGAGTACTTCAATTACCTTATTCAGGACAAAATCTTGAAGCGGATGCAGTTTATACAAATGTTCCCAATCAAGTTTGCGTTGTTATGACTGCAGACTGTTTGCCAGTTCTATTCACTACAACATCTGGCAATGAAGTGGCTGCAACACATGCTGGCTGGCGTGGTTTATGCGATGGCGTACTAGAAGAAACAGTGAAATATTTTCAAGCTAAACCTGAAGATATTATTGCGTGGTTTGGCCCTGCAATAGGTCCAAAGGCCTTTCAAGTTGGGATTGATGTTGTAGAAAAGTTTGTTGCAGTAGATGAAAAAGCCAAACTCGCCTTTCAACCTGATGCAATCGAAGAAGGTAAATACTTGAGTAATCTTTATCAAATTGCAACTCAGCGATTAAACAATCTAGGTATTACGCAAATTTATGGTGGAAATCACTGTACATTCAACGAAAAAGAAAAGTTCTTTTCTTATCGCAGGGACAATCAAACGGGACGAATGGCGAGTGTCATTTGGTTTGAATAAATAGTTTAAAAGCGCATTTTACGCGCTTTTAGTCATCTTTGTTTTATATTCTTTCTGCGATAATACCGCCACCCAAACAAACTTCGCCAAGGTAAAATACGGCAGATTGCCCTGGGGTTACTGCTGATTGAGGTTCATCAAAAATCACTCGAATAGTTTCATCATCAATTGGTTCAATCACACAAGGAATATCTTGTTGGCGATAACGTGTTTTCACCGTGCAACGTAATGACTCTCGAATTGGTTCGCGATCAACCCAATGTAATTGGCTAGCAATCAATCCTTTTGAAAATAAACGAGGATGATCGTGACCTTGCGCGACAATAAGTTCATTATTTTCTACATCTTTATCTACTACATACCAAGCTTCATCTCCCGCATTTTTTAGACCACCAATGCCCAATCCTTTGCGTTGTCCCAATGTGTGATACATTAATCCATCATGACGACCAATAATTTCATCATCTACAGTGCGAATATTACCTGGTTGAGCTGGTAAATAGCGTGCTAAGAAATCCTTAAATTTACGCTCACCAATAAAACAAATACCGGTAGAATCTTTTTTCTTCGCCGTAATTAAGCCAAGATCTTCAGCAATAGCGCGAACAATGGGCTTCTCGATTTCACCAACGGGGAATAAACTTTGCCCCACTTGTTTATGGCTTAAAGTATAAAGAAAATAACTTTGATCTTTATTGGCATCTAAACCACGTAATAGTTTTGCATTTTCATTATCTCCCGCTCTACGTACATAATGCCCTGTTGCAATATAATCTGCACCGAGATCTTCAGCTGCATATTCTAAAAATGCTTTAAATTTAATTTCTTTATTACATAGAATATCTGGGTTCGGCGTGCGTCCTGCTTTATATTCAGTTAAAAAATGCTCAAAGACATTATCCCAATATTCTGCCGCAAAATTAATTTTATGTAGTTTGATCCCTAATTTATCGCATACTGCTTGAGCATCTGCAAGATCAGCTGCGGCAGTACAATAATCAGTATCGTCATCTTCTTCCCAGTTTTTCATAAACAGGCCTTCCACTTGATAGCCTTGCTGTTGAAGAATAAAAGCTGACACAGAAGAATCCACGCCACCAGACATACCACAAATCACTTTTTTTGTCGCATTTCTCGCAAGCTGTTCTTGCGTCAGTTGAGGAAAGTGTTGATTATAAGTATTTGAAATTAACATAGTTCTCCCGTAACTTCGGTTAAGGCGAAGCACATTGGTCATTGAATTAGAAAACGGCAAAATAATTTTGCCGTTAATTTTATTTTGCACATAAAGTGCGGTCAGTTTTGAGCAAGTTATTTCACTTCATAAAATTGCGAGTTATCATCTTTTTTCGCAAATTTTTGCTCATATTCAGCTTTTGCTTGTTCATCGCCTGCATCTAATTTTGATTGAAGCGTGTCGCAAGGTTTATCACAATCACAAGCTTTGTCAATACCAAGGCTAGATAAACCACCGCAGCTGCCTTTTAAACTTTGTTTTTTGATAATAAAGCCGATAGACATCAACAATATAATTGCGACGAAAGCGATTAAAGTAAAAAATAAAGTTTGCATAACTATTCTTTTGTTTCTGTTAATTTTTTGAAAGCAGAGGATGATTTGGTAACAAAACCATTATCTGTTCTAATGATTAAATAAACGGCAAGATTATTTTTCTCAGCCACTTCTAACGCCTTGTCTTCCCCCAGCACAAATAACCCTGTAGATAAGCCATCTGCAGTCATTGAGGTTGGTGCAAGTACCGTAATTGAGGCTAAATGATGCTGAATTGGATAACCTGTTTTCGGATCAATTTCATGAGCAAAGCGTTTGCCATTTTCTTCAAAGTAAATACGGTAATCGCCAGAACTTGCCATTCCCATATTGTTTAATCCAATGACAGCTTCAGCCGCTCTTTCGCCTGTTGTAGTTGGTTTTTCAATGGCAATCTGCCAAGGTTTACCTTCAATATTTTTTCCTTTCGCACGAATTTCACCGCCGATTTCAACCATGTAATTCTGAGCATTTAGTTGTTCTAACTTTTCAGCCACCTGATCAACGCCAAAACCTTTAGCAATTGACGATAAATCTACGTAAACTTGAGGAAGTGCTTTGCTTAATGTCGGTTTTGCACCACTCATATCAAGGGCAATTTTATCAATGCCAACCCAGGCTTGGCGTTCAGCTAATTGTTCTGGTGTAGGTTGTTTTTCGGGGCGTTTTTCAGGACCAAATCCCCATAAATTTACAACTGGACCAACAGTTACATCCAACGCGCCTTCGGTCACTTTATTTAAACGAATCGCTTCAGCTAATACTTTGGCAAAATCTGCTGAAATCTCAATCGGTGTGTTCACTTGGGTATTTTGATTGAAGCGGCTCAATTCCGAATCTTTTTTGTAAGTGGACATTTTCGCATTCACATCTTTTAAGATTGCTTCAATTTCTTCATGCGTCTTTTCAGATGTTGCTTTTATTGAACCATCATCAAGGTATTTAACATGATAAGTTGTCCCCATTGTTTTACCGCTTAAAGAGATAACTTTTGTTTCTTTTTGACAAGCAGCAAGACTTAATGCCATTGCTACCGCTATGATACCGCTTATTAATTTTTTCATCTGGATTTCCTAAATTTGTGAATTACTGGCAAACTCAACAAAACTTACCTGTAATCATAGAAAATTTTTAAAAACATCTTAAATTTTGACCGCACTTTATCACAAAGTGCGGTCAGCTTTTATGATGAATTGATTAACTAAAATCAGCCACCAAAGTCATCTAATAAAATGTTTTCATCTTCAACACCAAGATCTTTCAACATTTTAATTACAGCTGCATTCATCACTGGAGGCCCACACATATAGTATTCACAGTCTTCTGGTGCTTCATGATTTTTCAAGTAGTTTTCATAAAGTACATTGTGAATAAAGCCTGTATAGCCAGTCCAATTATCTTCAGGCAATGCATCTGAAAGTGCCACGTGCCATACAAAGTTTGGATTTTCAGCTTGTAATTGGTCAAAGTCTTCTTGATAGAATATTTCACGTTTAGAACGTGCACCATACCAGAACGACATTTTACGTTTAGAATGTAAACGTTTTAATTGGTCGAAGATATGTGAACGCATTGGAGCCATACCCGCACCACCACCGATAAATACCATTTCTGCATTAGTTTCTTTCGCGAAGAATTCACCAAATGGACCAGAAATTGTGACTTTATCTCCTGCTTTTAATGACCAAATGTAAGAAGACATTTGACCTGGAGGCGCATCAGGTTGGCGTGGTGGTGGAGTCGCAATACGAACGTTAAGCATAATGATACCTTTCTCTTCAGGGTATGAAGCCATTGAGTAAGCACGGATAATATGCTCGTCCACTTTAGAGACATAACGCCATAAATCGTATTTATCCCAGTCTTCGTGGTATTCTTCAGGAATATCGAAATCTTTATAGTTCACCACATGTGGCTCAGCTTCGATTTGGATATAACCACCTGCGCGGAAAGGCACTTCCTCGCCTTCAGGGATCGCTAATTTAAGTTCTTTAATAAAAGTTGCTTTGTTATCGTTAGAAATAACAGTACATTCCCATTTTTTCACGCCGAAGATTTCTTCTGGAAGTTCAACTTCCATATTACCTTTTACATTAACTTGACAAGCTAGACGATAACCTTCTTTTGCTTCACGTTTGTTAATGTGAGAAAGTTCGGTTGGAAGAATTTCTCCACCGCCATTTTTCACTTTAACAATACATTGACCACAAGAGCCACCGCCACCGCAAGCAGAAGACACGAAAATACCTTTACTTGCTAAAGCCCCTAATAATTTGCCACCTGCAGGTAATGTGATCGCTTTTTCAGGATCGTCATTGATGTCGATAGTAATATCACCAGAATCGACTAATTTTGATTTCGCAAATAAGATGATTGCCACTAACACTAATACAATAACCGTGAATGCGGCAATACCGAGTGCAAGAATTACTGAATCGCTCATTGATTACACTCCTTATAATTGAATACCAGAGAAAGACATAAAGCCTAGTGCCATTAAACCAACAGAGATAAAGGTAATACCTAAACCTTTTAATCCAGCAGGAATATCAGCGTATTTCATTTTTTCCGTTAAGCCAGCAAGCGCTACAATCGCTAACATCCAACCTAAACCTGAGCCGAAACCATACACGATAGATTCAGGGAAATTGTAATCACGTTGAACCATGAAAGATACCCCACCAAAGATCGCACAGTTTACTGCGATTAAAGGTAAGAAAATCCCTAATGCGTTATAAAGAGATGGCATAAATTTATCTAACACCATTTCAAGAATTTGCACTAAACCAGCAATAACCCCAATGAAAGTGATGAAGTTTAAGAATGATAAATCTACACCTTCAATTAAAGCATTTTCTTTTAGTACATTTGCATAAATTAATTGGTTTACTGGCACTGCGATACCAAGAACGAAAGTTACCGCAATCCCAAGACCAAACGCAGTGGACACCTTTTTAGATACCGCTAAGAAAGTACACATTCCTAAGAAGAAAGAAAGTGCCATATTTTCAATGAAGACTGCCTTAACAAATAGGCTAATATAATGTTCCATTGATTACTTCTCCTGTTGTTCTGGTTTCCAAGTTCTTAATCCCCAGATCACAAATCCGATGATAAAGAATGCACTTGGTGCAAGTAGGAATAAACCATTTGCTTGATACCAGCCACCATTTTGAATAGTTTCGAAAATAGTCATACCAAATAATTTACCTGAACCGATAAGTTCACGGAAAAATGCTACGATAATTAACATCGAACCATAACCTAAGCCATTTCCGATACCATCTACAAAACTTTCAACTGGAGGGGATTTCATCGCAAATGCTTCAGCACGCCCCATTACGATACAGTTAGTAATAATCAAACCAACGAATACTGAAAGTTGTTTAGATAAACCATAAGCATAGGCTTTTAGAATTTGATCCACTACGATAACAAGCGAAGCGATGATTGCGAGCTGTACAATAATACGAATGCTGTTAGGGATATAATTGCGGATTAGGGAAACAAATAAGTTTGATAATCCAGTTACTAAGGTAACTGCAATCGCCATAACAAAAGCAGTTTCTAATTTTGTTGTTACAGCTAATGCAGAACAAATCCCTAAGATTTGCAATGCAATAGGGTTGTTTTTAGCAATTGGCGCTAACAACAGATCTTTATAACTTGTTTTTCCAGACATTAGTTTGCTCCTGAATGAAGTTTTTCAAGATATGGACCAAAGCCATCTTTGCTGAACCAATAATTAAAGGTACCTTGAACACCATTACCTGTTAAAGTTGCACCAGATAAACCATCAATGCTATGTTCATCTTGTGGAGCTTGACCTTTTACAATACGAATGGCAGGTTGATGTTGCTCATCAAATAATTTTTTACCTTTAAATAGACTTGCCCAGTTTGGATTTTCAATTTCTCCGCCCAATCCCGGTGTTTCTCCGTGTTGATAGTAAGTGATTCCATTAATAGTATTACCATCTGGTTGAACAGATACTAAGCCATACATCACTGACCACAAGCCAGTGCCATAAATTGGTAAAATAACTTGTTGAGTTTGACCCTGTTCATCTTTTACAAGATAAACTTCAGTTGTTTTGCTACGAGAACGAATACGTGCTTTATCCGCATCAGCAGGAATTGCTTGTTGGCTATCATCTGCTTGTTGTGTGTATTCACCCGTTGCTAAATCAACGAAACGCGGCTCAATAAATTTTGCATAAGTTTCTTTTACATTCGTATTTGCTTGTAAAAGACCAGCTACATTTAAAATATTTTTTTGTTTATCAAGCAATTTTTGTTCTTCTTGTGCAGGCTTTAACATTACTGCGGAACCAGCAACAATAATGGAACAAACTAAACTCAGTAGTAGCACAACAAGGATTGTGCCGCCTACGCTGTCTTTATTAAACTTAGCCATTTGTTCTTGCTCTCCGACGTTTGATATTTGCTTGAACAACGATGTAGTCGAAAATCGGTGCAAATAAGTTTGCAAATAAAATCGCTAACATCATTCCTTCTGGATAGGCTGGGTTTACAGTACGAATTAATACAGCCATTACGCCAATTAATGCACCGTACCACCATTTACCAGTATTAGTAAAAGATGCTGAAACAGGATCGGTCGCCATAAATACCATACCCAATGCAAACCCACCTAAAACAAAGTGCCAATGCCAAGGCATTGAGAACATAGGGTTAGTCTCTGAGCCAATTAGGTTAAACAAGGTTGAGGTTGCAATCATGCCAATCATCACACCAGCAATAATGCGCCAAGCTGCAATGCGAGTGAATACAATAACAGCACCGCCAATTAAAATTGCAAGGGTAGAAACTTCCCCCATTGAACCAGGTAAGTTACCAACAAAAGCATCCATCCAAGTAATTGGAGCGCCTGTTACGGTATGTTGCAATGCACCTTGACCACCTTGTGACCACTGTGAAAGTGCGGTTGCACCAGAGAAACCATCTGCGGCAGTCCAAACCGTATCGCCTGAAATTTGAGCTGGATATGCGAAGAATAAGAACGCACGACCAGCAAGTGCAGGGTTCATAAAGTTACGACCTACGCCACCAAAAATTTCTTTTGCAACAATGATACCAAAAGTAATACCTAATGCGGCTTGCCATAGTGGCAATGTTGGTGGAACGATCAAGGCAAATAAAATGGTTGAAACGAACATTCCTTCATTTACTTCGTGACCACGAACCACAGAGAATAACAATTCCCAAATAGTACAAACGGTAAATACCACTAAGTAAATTGGTAAAAAGAAAATTGCTCCAAGAGCCATTTTAGAGCCCCAAGTTGCATTGGCAGTTAAATCTAAACCTAATGAACTTGCAAGAGCATAGTGCCAATCGTTAGCAATTAGTTGATCTAAATTGCCTAATTGATTTAACGCTGGAATCGCTTGGTTACCCACATTGTACATCCCATAGAAAATCGCAGGGAACAACGCAAGGAAAACCGTAATCATCATACGTTTTGAATCTAACGCATCACGAACGTGAGTGTTTTTGTGCGTTACCGTACCAGGTGTATAAAGCAAGGTATAAATCGATTCAAAGATCGGATAAAGCTTGCTGTATTTACCACCGGGTAAAAACGCGGGTTCCATTTTTTCAAAAAGATTTTTCAAACCCATTTTTAACCTTCCTTCTCAATCTTATCTAAGACTTGACGCAAGATTGAACCGTATTCATATTTGCCTGGACAAACGAAAGAACATAACGCCAAGTCTTCTTCGTCTAATTCCAGACAACCTAACTCTTGAGCGCCATCAGTATCGCCCACGATTAAATCACGTAATAATAATGTAGGTAAAATGTCCAACGGCATTACGCGCTCATAGCTACCGATTGGCACCATTGCACGTTCGCCACCATTTTCTGAAGTAGTAAAATTAAACAATTTTTTACTGAAGTGGCCTAATACGGTACGAGTCACAGAATATTTATTGGCTTGTGGCATAATCCAACCAAAAAATTCTTTTTCATTACCTTCAGCGATTACTGATACTTGCAGAGCATAGCGACCTAAATAATCATGTGAATCTTTTGCTATTTGACCACAAAGAACTGAGCCAGAAATTACACGATTTTTACCCGCACTTAATTCATTTTGGGTTAATTGAGAAAGATTAGCACCGATTATTGTACGTACTAAACGAGGTTCTTTCACTTGAGGACCTGCAAGAGAAATTACTCGTTCTGAATAAAGTTCGCCTGTTGTAAATAATTTACCTACAGCGATCACATCTTGATAATTGATATGCCATACAGTTTTTTGAATACCGACAGGATCAATAAAGTGAATATGCGTCCCTACAAGACCAGCTGGATGAACACCAGTAAAATCATGAATCTGTAAATTTTCAAGATCAGCAGTGGGAATATTAGAATCGCCCGCTTTACATAAGTGTAATGGTTTTGAAGGGAATAGACGACTTAATACGGTTAAACCGTTAGTGAAGTCTTGCGAATATTCTTTTAATACGACAGAGGGATCGGCTGCTAATGGATTGGTATCCATCGCGTTTACAAAAATAGAAGATGCTTCACTTTCAATGGATGGAACTTTACTAAATGGACGAGTACGTAATGCCGTCCATAAGCCAGATTCTATCAAGTTTTGTTTTACTTGTTCAGAAGAAAGTGTATTCAATTGTTCTGTGCTATATTTTGCAAAAGTGATTTTTTCATCACCTTCTACATTAATAACAACAGATTGTAATACCCGTTTTTCGCCACGATTGATTGCAGTGATGGTACCGCTTGCAGGGGCTGTAAAAATTACACCAGGATTTTTTTTGTCTTCAAAAAGTACTTGACCTTTTTTCACAACATCGCCTTCGCGTACCTTCATTGAAGGACGCATCCCCACATACTCCTCACCTAGAATCGCAACTTGATTCACAGCGTTGCCGCTATGGATTACTTGTGCTGGTTTTCCCGCGATTGGGAGATCCAAACCTTTCTTAATTGTAATCATACTATTTGCACTACTTTTCAAGGTTAAAAATACAATTGCTAATATAGTAAAAATACCCTAGAAGCAATCTCACGTTTGAGTGTGACAAACCGCTAAAAAAACATTAATGTCACAAAATAAAAAACTCAAATGGATTGATTTCACAGTTAATAATTTTACCGAGAAATCGAATTTGGACTAAATTAAACGCCTCATTCTAGCGAAAATCTCTGTTTTTCGCTACTTAAACAGAGGGTTTTTTGTTAGAACTTTTTGCGATATATCAAAAATGTTACATTTTTATAACAAAATTAACGCCCAATACCTGCACATTTTGTTGAGTGCGGTACAGTTTCATTTTGTGCTTTCCATTCTTCTGGAGTGAATAAATGTAATGCTAATGCGTGAATACTATGATTTAATTCTTAGTTCAATAATTGATAAATACGCTGATGACGTTGTACTTTTCGAATATTTTTAAAGTCTGCGCTGACAATAACGCATTTAAAATGTGATTCAGAACCTCGATTAGAGTGATGTAAATGGCTTTCATTTTCTATTGCTAAAAAGTGCGGTTGAAATTTTTTTTGAATTTTTTGCTCAATAATTTGTTGAATTGACACTATAAGTTCTCCACAAAAACTAAAATGAAACGCTATACATTAATAAGGAAGTTTGTAAGAATAGCACAATTCTAATTGATTTATGGGGAAATTATGGCATTAGTAAACAAAATTAAAACATTATCATCAGTAGGTATTCTAGCTGCTACATTATTTCTTGCAGGCTGCCAAGCACAATCAAATATATTAGCATTTACACCGCCTGTGCCAAGTGCTTCAATGAATGTTAATCGAACTGCCGTTGTATCTGTTACAACAAAAGATAGCCGCACAATACAAGAGATTGCGAGTTATACGAAACACGGGGAACTGATTAAATTAAATGCATCCCCAAGTGTTACACAATTATTTCAGCAAGTGATGCAGCAAAATTTAATTAGTAAAGGCTTTAGAATTGGGCAATTAAATGGTTCAAATGCGAGGGTAACTGTAGATGTGCATGAATTTGGTACGCAAGTAGAACAAGGTAATCTTCGTTATAAACTTAATACTAAAATTCAAGCGACAGTTTATGTACAAGGTGCGAAAGGTTCGTATAATAAATCATTTAATGTCACGCGTTCACAAGAGGGCGTATTTAATGCGGACAATGATGAAATTCATAAAGTGCTATCTCAAACTTTTAATGATATTGTGAACAATATTTATCAAGATCAAGAAGTTGCGGCTGCGATTAACCAATATTCTAATTAATCACATATCTACAGTGAGGAAGATTGAACAATCTTCCTCTTTTTCTATCACGCTATTTCATTCTACATACTAGGCTTCACATAAAATTATTTCAAACTAATCATCTGTTCAAAAGAATAAAAAATATTCATAAAACCAATTAAATCAATTTATAGCATTCTTTATAAAAATTAGGCAAAATACGGAAAATTTTTGAGTTCAAAAAGGATCAAACTATGACTAAACATTATGATTATATTGCTATTGGCGGTGGCAGTGGCGGTATTGCGTCTCTAAATCGAGCAGCAAGCTATGGAAAAAAATGTGCAATCATTGAAGCAAAACATCTTGGAGGCACTTGTGTAAATGTAGGTTGCGTACCTAAAAAAGTAATGTTTTATGGCGCGCATATTGCAGAAGCAATCAACAATTATGCGCCAGATTATGGTTTTGATGTTGAAGTGAAAAAATTTGATTTTTCAAAACTGATTGAAAGTCGCCAAGCCTATATTAGTCGTATCCATACATCTTATAATAATGTATTAGCGAAAAATAATATTGATGTAATTAATGGTTTCGGAAAATTTGTCGATGCCCATACTATTGAAGTAACACTTGCTGATGGTACAAAAGAGCAAGTAACCGCAGATCATATTTTAATCGCAACTGGTGGCCGCCCATATCGTCCAAATATTAAAGGACAAGAATACGGCATTGATTCGGATGGTTTCTTTGCATTAACCGAATTACCAAAACGTGCTGTTGTTATTGGTGCAGGCTATATTGCTGTTGAACTTTCTGGCGTATTAAACAGCTTAGGCGTGGAAACACATTTATTAGTGCGTCGCCATGCGCCAATGCGTAATCAGGATCCATTAATCGTAGAAACATTAGTGGAAGTGCTTGCGCAAGATGGAATTCAATTACATACCAATTCTACCCCATCTGAAATTGTAAAAAATGCAGATGGTTCACTTACTGTAAAATGTGATGGTCAATCTGATGTTACCGTAGATTGCGTTATTTGGGCGGCAGGTCGTGTTCCAGCGACAGATAAAATTGGCTTAGAAAATGCAGGTGTAGAAACAAATGAACACGGCTATGTCAAAGTAGATAAATATCAAAATACTAATGTGAAAGGCATTTATGCGGTAGGCGATATTATTGAAAACGGCATTGAATTAACACCAGTTGCAGTTGCAGCAGGTCGTCGCCTTTCTGAGCGTTTATTTAATAATAAACCGACTGAATATTTAGATTACAGTTTAGTTCCAACCGTTGTATTTAGCCATCCGCCTATCGGCACTGTAGGTTTAACTGAACCGCAAGCGATTGAGCAGTACGGCGCAGAAAATGTTAAGGTATATAAATCTTTTTTCACAGCGATGTACACTGCGGTAACTCAACATCGCCAACCGTGCAAAATGAAATTAGTTTGTGTGGGTAAAGATGAAAAAGTTGTGGGTTTACATGGTATTGGTTTCGGTGTAGATGAAATGATTCAAGGATTTGCAGTAGCAATCAAAATGGGCGCAACAAAAGCTGATTTTGACAATACGGTGGCAATTCATCCAACAGGTTCAGAAGAATTTGTAACAATGCGTTAATTGTTCAAATGAAAGAAGAAAAAGGCAGTAAGGTTATACTGCCTTTAAAGAAGTGAGAAATATCTATTTTCAGGATTTGTTTCTGTCATTTATGGAAATAAATCCTGTTTATTTTTTATATGCCAAGATTTCGCCCATGCGAACAGGTTCATTTACGCTTAAATGATCAGCCAAACGCACTTGATTGGCTTGGAATAAATTAATTACTGTTGAACCAAGTTGGAACCAACCCATTTCTTGACCTTTCAATAATTTGACCGCACTTTCGCCTTCATAAGTCCAAGTTTTCACTTCGTTGTGGCGTGGTGGATTAATTACGCCTGCCCAAGTTGTGCCAATACTTGCAGTGATGGTTGCACCCACTAAAATTTGTACCATTGTGCCAAATTCAGTATCAAATACACAAATCACACGTTCATTACGTGCAAATAAATTTGGTACATGTTGGGCTAAAAATGGATTCACAGAGAATAAATCACCCGGCACATAAATCATTTTGCGTAGCGTAGCATCGCACGGCATATGCACTCGGTGATAATCACGAGGAGAAAGATAAGTAGTAGCAAATTCCCCATTTTTAAAGGTTTCCACTAATTCTTTATCTTCTGCCAGTAAGTCTTCTAGGCTGAAAAAATGCCCCTTAGCTTGCAATAAAAGATTATCGTCAATATGACCGCACTCACTAATGCGACCGTCTGCTGGTAAACAAAGTGTGGTTGGATTTTGATTAATTGGACGCGCGTTTTCTTTTAACGGACGAATAAAAAATTCATTAAAACTTGCGTAATCAGAAAATTGTTCTTTTTGCGCAATGCTCATATCAATGTTGTATTTTTTCGCAAAAGCTTTAATTACAAAATGTGTTGTTTTGCCCCATTTTTGTTTAGCAAACCAGCCAGCAATTTGAGTTAAATAAATTTGCGGCATGACATATTGAAATGCCACTTTTAAGCGTTGCCAATAAGAATTTGAAGTCATCATTATCTTTCCTTGTTAAAAAAAGAGGCGTGATTATAGCAATTTTTATCAAAGTGCCAACTTTTTTGGTAATTAGAAATTTTTCTCTCGTTATTATCCAATAAAAATGTGATTTCCCTTTGACTATCTTCGTAACAACAGGTAATATTCACGCCCTATGCAAAAGGTAAAACTACCCCTAACCGTTGATCCGGTAAAAGATGCTCAAAGACGGCTTGATTATGTTGGTTATTATTCGGCAAATCAGCTTGAGCGTTTGGCGGAATCAGTGGTAAACGTGCTCAGCGATGCACAGGTAACATTATCGTTTTATGTTGATCCACAAAAATTAGTGGTGATGAAAGGTAAAGTACAGATTGATATCGAGCTTGAATGTCAGCGTTGTAACGAACCTTACAAACAAACATTGGAATGTGAGTTTACTTATAGTCCAGTGGCTAATTGGGATCAGGCTGATGACTTGCCCGAAATTTATGAGCCAATCGAGTTCAATGAGTTTGGCGAAATAGATTTAATTGGCACGGTGGAAGATGAGCTAATTTTAGCTTTGCCGCTTGTACCAATGCATTCATCTGAACACTGTGAAGTGTCCGCGCAGGAACAGGTTTTTGGCGAATTGCCTGAAGAATTGGCAAAAAAACCGAACCCGTTCGCTGTATTAGCTAATTTAAAGCAAAAGTAAATTAAATTTAGGAGTATAGCCAATGGCTGTTCAACAAAACAAAAAATCTCGTTCACGTCGTGATATGCGTCGTTCACACGATGCTTTAACAACTGCTGCTGTATCAGTAGATAAAGCAAGCGGTGAAACTCACTTACGCCACCACGTAACTGCAGACGGTTACTATCGTGGTCGTAAAGTGATCAATAAGTAATTTTTTACTTATAGGTGTTCACTTGAACCGTCTAACCTTGGCGTTAGATGTGATGGGCGGGGACGTTGGTCCCCGTATTACTATCTGCATTCCATTAACATCGGAAAATAATCCGGTGTCGTCTTATCTCTTACTTGGCGATAGTCCATAGATTTTTTTCCTTTTTAATCGCTTATCTTATTGAGTATGAATAGTAGAATTTTATCCACCGGTAGCTATCTGCCGAGTCATATTCGCACAAATGCGGATTTAGAAAAAATGGTTGATACATCAGATGAATGGATTGTCACTCGTTCTGGTATCCGTGAACGTCGTATCGCAGCGGCAGATGAAACTGTTGCAACAATGGGATTTGAAGCGGCAAAAAATGCGATCGAAGCTGCTCAAATTAATCCTCAAGATATTGAACTAATTATTGTTGCAACTACAAGTCACTCACATGCTTATCCAAGTGCGGCTTGCCAAGTGCAAGGTTTATTAAATATTGATGATGCGATTTCTTTTGATTTAGCCGCAGCTTGCACAGGCTTTGTCTATGCTTTGAGCGTAGCTGATCAATTTATTCGTGCAGGCAAAGTGAAAAAAGCCTTAGTGATAGGCTCAGATCTCAATTCTCGTAAATTAGATGAAACAGATCGCAGCACTGTTGTGCTATTTGGTGATGGTGCGGGTGCTGTAATTTTAGAAGCGAGTGAACAAGAAGGAATTATCTCCACCCATTTACACGCTTCAGCAGATAAAAATAATGCCCTTGTTTTAGCTCAGCCAGAACGTGGTATAGAAAAATCTGGCTATATCGAGATGCAAGGTAATGAAACGTTCAAATTGGCAGTTCGTGAACTTTCAAATGTGGTGGAAGAAACACTTTTAGCAAATAATTTAGATAAAAAAGATTTAGACTGGCTTGTGCCACACCAAGCAAATTTACGTATTATTACAGCAACAGCTAAAAAATTAGAAATGGATATGTCGCAAGTGGTGGTAACGTTAGATAAATACGCTAACAACAGTGCAGCAACTGTTCCTGTCGCTTTAGATGAGGCTATTCGAGATGGTCGTATTCAACGTGGGCAGTTACTATTATTAGAAGCCTTTGGCGGTGGTTGGACTTGGGGTTCAGCGTTAGTGAGATTTTAGTTGATTTGATATAATTATTGATGATTTTAAAGTGCGGTAAAAATTGACCGCACTTTTTGTGTTAAATGTCAGGGGTTCGCCTGACGGCGACCTACTTTCTTTTACTCGTGTAAAAGAA
>NZ_KV833403.1:0-251 GCF_001837655.1 Haemophilus sp. HMSC071C11
TTTTAATTTTGAAGTCTTAATAGGTGCTTAACTGAAAATTCATCATTACTTTTTTAAGTAGTGTTTTATTTATAGCTAAGCAGTTTATTGAGCGATTGAACTTGAATTGAAGAGTTTGATCATGGCTCAGATTGAACGCTGGCGGCAGGCTTAACACATGCAAGTCGAACGGTAGCAGGAGAAAGCTTGCTTTCTTGCTGACGAGTGGCGGACGGGTGAGTAATGCTTGGGAATCTGGCTTATGGAGGGGG
>NZ_KV833404.1:0-99741 GCF_001837655.1 Haemophilus sp. HMSC071C11
TCAAATCCCTTGCAAGTACTTTTTGCAAAAATTTTTGAAAAGCTCGACCGTTTGTTGAAAATACATACGTAAAATACATAATTCCGCCAACAAACGGTTGATTTTTGATCTCAATTTATAAATTAAAGTTTACTTAGATCAACCAAAGCCTCTGGTTTAATATCGACAATAGTACGATTGCTGGTTAATGTCATCGCTACGCGCATCTCTTTTTTGAAAATGTCGAGCATATTTTCAACACCTTGACGACCTGCTGCCCCTAAAGCATAAACAAATGCTCGACCTAACATTGTTGCATCTGCCCCTAATGCCAACATACGGACTATATCTAAACCATTGCGAATACCTGAATCGGCAATAATTTTAATATCCCCTTTCACTGCATCGGCAATCGGTGGCAACGCTCTTGCACTTGAAAGCACGCCATCTAACTGACGGCCACCGTGATTTGAAACGACAATTCCATCAGCACCGAAACGCACCGCATCTTTCGCATCTTCAGGGTCGAGAATGCCTTTAATGACCATTGGACCTTCCCAAAACTCACGGATCCACTCTAAATCTTTCCACGAAATTGATGGATCAAAGTTTTCTGTTAGCCAGCCAATATAGTCATCTAAACCTATTTGTCTACCCATATAAGTTGAAACATTACCCAAGGTGTGCGGTTTGCCTTTGATACCCACATCATACGCCCAGAATGGGTGTGTAAAGCCTTGTAATACACGGCGAATTTCTTTGTAAGGCCCACTCATACCTGAGTGCATATCACGATAACGCGCACCTGGAGTAGGCATATCGACCGTAAACACTAAAGTAGAACAGCCTGCTGCTTTCGCACGCTCAAGTGCGTTTTTCATAAAACCACGATCTTTTAACACATAAAGCTGAAACCACATTGGACGCTTAATCGCAGGGGCGACTTCTTCAATTGGACAAATTGATACTGTTGAAAGGGTAAACGGCACACCTTTATTATCTGCCGCTTGTGCTGCTTGTACTTCTCCACGACGTGCATACATTCCGCACGCCCCAACTGGTGCAAGAATAGTTGGCATTGAAAGTTTTTCACCAAATAATTCTATACTAGTATCCAATTCAGACATATCTTTTAAGACACGTTGTCTTAAAGCAATATTTTCCAAATCACTCACATTACGCGCAAGTGTTTGCTCGGCATAAGAACCGCCATCGGCATAATGGAACATAAAGGGAGGAACACGGCGGCGCGCCGCTTCACGATAATCGCTAGCTGATGAAATAATCATTTTTACCTCTTATTCAATAAAATAGTGAGAAACCTGAGAGGCATTATAACACTATTTTAACAAATTCAATAAAAATCATAATTATTTTGAGAACTAGATCACAATTTATTTTAAGAAAGTGACATATAGAAATGATATAAGTAGAAAAATCACCTATAAAATTAGGAAAAATTGTGAATTTATCAATATCACACAATTAATCTATTAACTTTTAATCTATTTTGATTACTTCCAAAGATTCAAATCCCCATAGATGTAAAGCTTTTTTAAATTGAGATTCTTCGGGAAAATGTGCGGTGCAAAACATTTGATTATATTTTTCATTTTGCACTTGTAGATTTTTATCATCAAGTAAATATTTGATCCGTTTAGCAATTGCTGCGCTCGGATCCATAAAATATTTAACTTGTGGCAAGCATAACTGAATTTCATCTTTGATGAGAGGAAAGTGAGTACAACCTAAAACTAATGTATCCAAATCTGCCATGCCTGCCCACGAAGATAACTCATCTTTTAAACTAATGAGATCAACGGAATGACCACGAATTTTTTGCTCCGCAATTTCGACTAATTTTGTCGTTCCCAGTCTCTCAACAATACAATCTTGCGCAAATTTATCAATCAACTCATCGATATAATGACGCTTTACTGTACCCTTTGTAGCTAATAAACCAATATGTTTTGTCTTTGTTATTTCTGATGCAGGTTTAATAGCGGGAACAGTCCCAATGATAGGAATATCAAAAGCAGCTCGCAAAGGCGGAAGCACAACAGTACTCGCTGTATTGCAAGCTATCACGATTGCATCTAATGGATAACGTTGATTAATAAGCTGACACGCCGCTAAAGTGCGGTGAATAATACTTTCTTCTTCGCGTTCTGAATAAGGGAATCCCGCATTATCAAAGCAATAGAGATAATGCCAATTGGGTAATAATTTTTTAGCTTCACGGTATACGCTAAACCCACCCACTCCAGAGTCAAAAAAAAGTACAGTTGGGCGTTTTTCTTTTTTATCCATTTAAAACTCTTTGAAAATTGACCGCACTTTTAAGCGTTCGAGTAAATTTCTTTATTATTGAGCCAGCGACAGATTAGGCTTTCTGCCACATCAGGGTATTTTTGGATAAGTGATTTCGCATAATGTTGCACCGTTGGTATCATTTTTCTATCTCGCATTAAATTTGCTATTCGCAATTCAGCAATTCCCGTTTGTTTCGTTCCAAGTACTTCACCTGGCCCACGAATTTCTAAATCTTTTTCCGAAATAACAAACCCATCTTGGCTATCTCTTAGCACTTGCAAACGCTTTTGCGAAACTTTACCTAGCGGAGGTTTATACATTAGTACACAAAAAGAAGCCGTGCTGCCTCGACCGACGCGCCCTCGTAACTGATGAAGCTGCGATAAACCTAAACGTTCTGCATTTTCGATAATCATCAAACTTGCATTCGGAACATCAACCCCCACTTCGATGACTGTCGTCGCCACCAATAAATCCAATTCTGCATTTTTAAAACGCATCATGACATCTTGTTTTTCTTGGGGTTTCATGCGCCCGTGCACTAAACCAATATTTAACATCGGTAACGCTTTCGTTAAATCTTCCCAAATCGCTTCAGCTGCTTGAGCTTCTAACACCTCTGATTCATCAATTAACGTACACACCCAATAGGCTTGACGTTTTTCATTAACACAAGCGTTTTTTACACGCATCACAATTTCAGCGCGACGTTCTTCAGAAACCACTACGGTTGTTATCGGCGTACGACCTGGAGGCAATTCATCAATAATTGATGTATCCAAATCTGCATATACGGTCATTGCCAACGTTCTCGGAATCGGTGTGGCCGTCATAATTAACTGATGGGGATGAAATCCCGCTTTTTCGCCTTTTTCACGCAACATTAATCGTTGATGCACCCCAAAACGATGTTGTTCATCAATAATCACTAATGCTAAGTCGGAAAACTCGACTTCTTCTTGGAATAAAGCATGCGTCCCCACCACCATTTGCACGGCACCAGTTTTGATTTTTTCAAGCTCTGCTTGTCTTGATTTTCCTTTTACTTTACCTGCCAACCAGCCAACTTCAATACCGAAAGGCTCAAACCACCGTCTAAAATTATTCGCATGCTGTTCTGCAAGAATTTCTGTTGGCGCCATTAAGGCGACTTGTTTGCCATTATCAATTGCAGTTAAAGCAGCCAATGCGGCAACCAATGTTTTTCCCGAGCCTACATCCCCTTGCACTAAGCGCATCATCGGATAATCTTTGATAAGATCTTGTTCAATATCGGACACTACTCGCTTTTGCGCATTAGTTGGTTGAAATGGCAAGGTGGCTAAAAATCGCTGTTTCAAATCTGTTTGATAATGTAGCGGTAAGGCAGAAAATTGTTGCGTTCCTAACCGCACTTTTTGCATAGCTAAATTATGTGCCAGAAGCTCTTCAAAAATTAATCGTTGTTGTGCAGGATGCTTACCTTGCTCTAACATTTCTAATGAAATATCTGGCGGCGGACGATGCAATAATCGCAATGCCTCTTTTAAGCTATATTGATGTGGATTAAATTCATTAGGCAAAATTTCTGCAATCTGAACCTTGTCGAGTAATGTCAAAGCCTGATCCGTTAATTTTCGTAATGAATTTTGTTTTAACCCCTCCGTTGTGGAATAAATCGGCGTTAGGGTTTCTTCCAATACTATGGGCGCATTATCTCGCACAATTTGATATTCTGGATGATGAATTTCTGGCATATGGCGACCACGTTTCACTTCGCCAAAGGCCTTTACTCGCACACCTGCTTGAAAACTATTACGCATTCCCGCATTAAAATTGAAAAAACGTAACATAATTTTCGATGTGCCGTCTGACAAACTTACCGATAAAATCGGGCGACGGCCAAAAGCGACTTCACAGGTTTGTACAATTCCCTCTATAGTAAAATATTGTTCAGGGCGAAGATTAGCGATTGGCGTAATTCGCGTACGATCTTCATAGCGAATAGGTAAATGAAAGAGTAAATCTTGCAGATTCTGAATGCCGATTTTAGCCAGTTTATTAGAAATGGCAGCCCCCACACCAGAAAGGCTGGTCAAAGGCACGGCATCGAGAAGTTCAAGGCTCATAGCTCATTAATATTGCGTTTGACATTAACGACGCCAGTGATGCCTTTAATACGATGAACGATATTGGCAAGGTGTTTGATATCTTTTACACAAACCTGCAAAATCACAAGCAATAAATTGTTCTCTAATTCTTCCGTCCAAATATTTTGGAGACTGCTTTCGCTCGCTGAAATTGCGGTCATTAAACTAAGCAAGGCATTCTGCTCATTCAATATTTCTATTTGTAATTCAGCCTCAAAATTCACCGCACTTTGAACGTTATCCCATTTAGCCAACGATTGACGACAAGCATTTTTCAAACTTGCACAATGTTGATGGTGTACCACAACTGTATTTTTTTCTGTACAACATCCCACAATAGGATCACCTAGGATTGGATGGCAACATTGCGCAAATTGTGTTTTACCCACTTGCATTGGTGCAATAGTGAGTATTTTTGATTCAAATTCGAGATTCTTAGTATTAGCAGATTCTAACGGCACGCCCACAAATTGATGCGCAATCATGGAGGCTGACTGATTACCTAAACCAATTTCTCGTAATAATTCATCTAAAGAAGAAAGGGCTAAAGCATCTAATACAGTGCTAATTTGTTGAATAGAAAAATCACCTAAATTATGCGGCTGCAATGCTACATTAAGCTCAACTTCGCCTAATTTCACCGCATCCTCTTCACAACGCTGTTTGAGATAATGGCGAATCCGTGTTTTCGCACGAGCCGTTACCACAAAATTTAACCATGCGACTTCAGGATGCGCATTTGGATCAGTAATAATATTGACTGTTTGCCCTGATTCAAGGGCTTTTGAAAGTGGATAAGGTTTATGCTCAACAGTCACGCCAACACAAGTATTCCCCACATCTGAATGCACAGCATAAGCGAAATCTACTGCTGTTGCGCCCATTGGTAATTCAACAATTCGACCTTTTGGCGTAAAAACATAAATTTCTTTCGGGAAAAACTCTGATTTTACATTCTCAATAAACTCAAACGAATTACCTACACTTTGTTGAATTTCGACCAAACTTTGCAACCAGCGTTGTACGCGGATTTGTGCGGTTGTACTATCGTTTTTACCATTTTCTTTATAAACCCAATGCGCAGTAATGCCCATTTCAGCGACTTGTTCCATATCCTCAGTATGGATATGAACTTCTACGGGAACTCCTTTCGGCCCAATCATTGAAGTTTGCAAAGATTGATAGCCATTTGCTTTAGGTACGGCGATATAATCCTTAACTCGGCCTGGACGTGGCTTATAAAGATTATGCATTTGCCCCAAAATGCGATAACAATCATCAACATTTTTCACAATCACACGGAACGCATAAATATCCATAATAGAGTGGAATTCTTGATCCTTTATACGCATTTTTTGATAGATCTTATAAAGATGTTTTTCACGTCCCCACACTCGGGCAAAAATGCCTGCGTTTTCTAACCGCACTTTAATCTCTTGTGAAATACGTTCGATTAAATCTTGTCGATTACTCCGTGCCACATCAACGAGTTTTTTTAACACCTCATAACGATGTGGATGCATTGCTTGAAAAGATAAGTCTTCTAATTCATTTTTGATATGCTCAATACCTAAACGATGAGCAAGCGGACAATAGATTTCAAGCGTTTCTTTCGCAATACGGCGACGTTTATCTGGTCGTAACGAACCAAGCGTGCGCATATTATGCGTGCGGTCAGCAAGCTTGATTAACACAACACGAATATCGCGCGTCATCGCCAAAATCATTTTGCGAAAATTCTCGACTTGTGCTTCTTGGCGAGTACGAAATTTCAACTTATCGAGTTTTGATACACCGTCCACAATTTCAGCTACACTGGCACCGAACTCTTCTTTCAGTTGGTTTTCCGTATAAGGTGTATCTTCAATAACATCGTGCAAAAGCGCAGCCATTACCGCTTCGTGATCTAAGTGAAGTTGAGCAATAATGGAGGCTACCGCCACAGGATGGGTAATGTAAGGTTCGCCGCTGGAGCGAAATTGTCCTTCGTGCGCATCTCTTGCAATCACAAACGCACGCTTGATGAGTTCAATTTTATCTGCGGGCAAATACCCTTGAATAATTCGATCTAAATCCGCAAACAGTTCCAAAGGAGACCTACTTATCGTTGAAAGAGAAAGTGCAGTTAAAATATCGTGATTTTTCACCGCACTTTTAAAAGATTATTCTGTAATTAATGCAACAGCTGCTTCTTCCGTTTCTTGCACTTTAGCCATTTCTTGGAATTCTTGTGCATCCATAATATCTTGATTAATCAAACCTTTTTCGATTTCACGCAATGCGATTACTGTTGGTTTGTCATTATCTTCTGGCACTAACGGCGCACTTTGGTTAAGTTGTAATTGTCTTGCACGACGCGCAGCCGTTAAAATTAAATCAAAACGGTTACCAATTTTTTCTACCGCATCTTGCACAGTAACACGAGCCATAATTTACTCCGATTTGTCAAAAATTACTCTATTGAAAGGGCGTTATAATACTCAATTTCGCCTTATTTGGCTAGTAGCTGTTGAATTAACATTGCATTTTGTTTTTGCTGATAATTTTTAGTTAAGCGTTCTGCTTGCAAAATACTTTGTAAATCTTTTAATGCTTTCTCGAAATCATCATTCACAATAACATAATCATATTCGTCATAATGCGAAATTTCACTTATCGCTTTTGACATTCGTTCAGCGATAACCTCTTCACTATCTTGCCCACGACCAATTAAACGACGCTCTAATTCAGGTAATGAAGGCGGTAAAATAAAAATGCTTTTTACCGAAGGCACTTTTTTACGGATTTGTTGTGCGCCTTGCCAATCAATATCCAAAAATACATCAATGCCTTTTGCTAAATTTTCTTCAATCGCAGGTAAGGAAGTTCCATAATAATTTCCACCAAAAACTTTGGCATATTCTAGAAATAAATCTTGCTCAATAAGTGATTCAAACTCTTCTTTTGATACAAAATAATAGTGTACGCCTTCAACTTCTCCCGGACGTGGGGCACGTGTCGTATGTGACACTGAAACCATTTTTTGAGTTGAACTATCTGATGCCAATAACGCTGAAATTAATGAAGATTTTCCCGCACCACTTGGTGCAGATAAAATATAAAGATTACCTTGGGACATAGAACATTTAACCTTCTCTAACAATTTCAGTCTATTATGCAGATTTCTCTATAAAAAATCATCAAAAGTGCGGTGATTTTTTACGGTACTTTTTCATTCTAATGATGATTTGATATAGATCACAAAAAAGTGGTAGGGTTTATAGTTTTATAAAAATGCTCGTGCTATACTCTACAACTCAGTCTTACTGAGTAAGTAGCATTACTCAAAGCGAACAGATTTGTTTAACTTAAATAAAAGGTGAAAATCTTATGGCAATTAAAATTGGTATCAATGGTTTTGGTCGTATCGGCCGTATCGTATTCCGTGCAGCACAACACCGTGATGACATCGAAGTTGTGGGTATTAACGACTTAATTGATGTTGAATACATGGCTTATATGTTGAAATATGATTCAACTCACGGTCGTTTCGACGGCACTGTTGAAGTGAAAGATGGTAACTTAGTGGTTAATGGTAAAACTATCCGTGTAACTGCAGAACGTGATCCAGCAAACTTAAACTGGGGTGCAATCGGTGTTGATATCGCTGTTGAAGCGACTGGTTTATTCTTAACTGATGAAACTGCTCGTAAACATATCACTGCAGGCGCAAAAAAAGTTGTATTAACTGGTCCATCTAAAGATGCAACCCCTATGTTCGTTCGTGGTGTAAACTTCAACGCATACGCAGGTCAAGATATTGTTTCTAACGCATCTTGTACAACAAACTGTTTAGCTCCTTTAGCACGTGTTGTTCATGAAACTTTCGGTATCAAAGATGGTTTAATGACCACTGTTCACGCAACAACTGCAACTCAAAAAACTGTGGATGGCCCATCAGCTAAAGACTGGCGCGGCGGCCGCGGTGCATCACAAAACATCATTCCATCTTCAACAGGTGCAGCGAAAGCAGTAGGTAAAGTATTACCTGCATTAAACGGTAAATTAACTGGTATGGCTTTCCGTGTTCCAACTCCAAACGTATCTGTTGTTGATTTAACTGTTAATCTTGAAAAACCAGCTTCTTATGATGCTATCAAACAAGCAATCAAAGACGCAGCTGAAGGTAAAACTTTCAATGGCGAATTAAAAGGCGTATTAGGTTACACTGAAGATGCAGTTGTTTCTACTGACTTCAACGGCTGTGCTTTAACTTCTATATTTGATGCAGAAGCAGGTATCGCATTAACAGATTCTTTCGTTAAATTAGTATCTTGGTACGATAACGAAACTGGTTACTCAAACAAAGTATTAGACTTAGTAGCTCATATCTACAACTACAAAGGCTAATTAAAACTTTGGAAAAATTAACCGCTCTTTAGAGCGGTTTTTTATTATCTAGAATTTAATTTACGAGCTAAAAATGAACAAGTGATCACTAAAAATAACTTAAAATAATCAATATTTCTCTAGCTTTTATTCCTATTTAAGATTATATTAGCGTACATATGTTCGCTCAATAAATAAAAAATAGGGTTAATATGAATCTCGATCTCCATTTTGTTCATCGTATTCAACAACAAGCCAAAACTCGTGCAAATATGACCGCACTTCGCTATAAAGAACGAGGCTTGTGGCGAGACATCTCTTGGAAAAATTTTCAAGAGCAACTCAATCAACTTTCTCGTGCATTGCTTGCTCACAATATTGGCGTGCAAGATAAAATCGCCATTTTTGCCCATAATATGGAACGTTGGACAATCGCTGACATTGCGACCTTACAAATTCGAGCAATCACAGTGCCTATTTACGCAACCAATACAGCCCAGCAAGCAGAATTTATTTTAAATCACGCCGATGTAAAAATTCTCTTCGTCGGCGATCAAGAGCAATACGATCAAGCATTGGAAATTGCTCATCATTGTCCAAAATTACAAAAAATTGTGGCAATGAAATCTACAATTCAATTACAACAAGATCCTCTTTCTTGCACTTGGGAAAGTTTTATTGAAACAGGTTCAAACGCCCAACAAAATGAACTAACCCAACGCTTAAACCAAAAACAATTATCGGATTTATTTACGATTATTTATACCTCTGGCACAACGGGAGAGCCTAAAGGTGTTATGTTAGATTACGCTAATCTCGCTCACCAATTAGAAACACATGATCTTTCACTTAAGGTGACAGATCAGGATATTTCGCTTTCTTTCTTACCCTTTTCGCATATTTTTGAGCGTGCTTGGGCGGCTTATATTCTTCATAGAGGTGCAATACTTTGCTATTTAGAAGACACCAATCAAGTGCGGTCAGCTTTAACAGAAATTCGCCCAACTTTAATGTGTGCCGTACCACGTTTTTACGAAAAAATTTATGCCGCCGTATTGGATAAAGTTCAAAAAGCCCCAAAACTTCGCCAAATAATGTTCCATTGGGCAATTTCCGTAGGACAAAAACATTTTGATTTACGTGCGAATAACAAAGCTATTCCATTCTTATTGAAAAAACAATTTGCTTTGGCAGATAAATTAGTGCTCTCAAAACTTCGCCAATTATTGGGTGGGCGTATAAAGATGATGCCTTGTGGCGGAGCAAAATTAGAACCTGCTATTGGGCTATTTTTCCACGCCATTGGTATCAACATCAAATTAGGCTATGGCATGACAGAAACAACCGCAACCGTTTCTTGCTGGCATGATTTCCAATTTAACCCAAATTCAATCGGCACACTGATGCCAAAAGCGGAAGTTAAAATTGGGGAAAATAATGAAATCCTCGTACGTGGCGGAATGGTAATGAAAGGCTATTACAAGAAGCCAGAAGAAACGGCTCAAGCCTTTACAAAAGATGGTTTTTTAAAAACTGGCGATGCAGGAGAATTTGACGAACAAGGGAATTTATTTATTACCGATCGTATCAAAGAATTAATGAAAACCTCAAACGGCAAATATATCGCACCGCAATATATCGAAAGCAAAATCGGTAAAGACAAATTTATCGAACAAATTGCGATCATCGCCGATACAAAAAAATATGTATCCGCACTGATTGTGCCTTGCTTTGATAGTTTGGAAGATTACGCTAAACAGCTCAATATTAAATATCACGACCGCTTAGAATTATTAAAAAATTCTGACATTCTGAAAATGTTTGAGCAACGTATTAATGCGGTGCAAAAAGAATTGGCTCACTTTGAGCAAGTAAAAAAATTCACGTTACTTTCTCAAGCATTCAGCATTAAATTAGGCGAAATTACACCAACATTAAAATTGCGTAGAAAAGTGATTTTAGAACGTTATCGCAAGCAAATTGAAGCAATGTATCATTCACAAGAAGCATAACTAAAAGGCTCTCAATTGAGAGCCTTTCTTTTCTAATTATTCAGGAAATTTTTCTTCTAAAATCAATGCAAGTCCATCTTCATTATTGGTTGCCGTAACCACATTTGCCGCTTGTTTAATTTCATCAGGTGCATTTCCCATTGCAACACCAAGTCCTACGTGTTCTAGCATATCCAGATCATTAAAATTATCGCCAAATGCAATTACTTCATTGGTTTGTACGCCAAAATAATCTTCCAAAAAATGCACCGCACTTCCTTTGGTTGCATTCTTGTGCATTACCTCTAAAAAGTTAGCATGGGAACGGCAAATACTCAGATGTGGAAATTTTTCCTTTAAAATAATTTCAATCTCAATGATTTCTGCTGCTTCCCCAATAATTTGGATTTTATGTGACGAACCTGTTGCTATTTCATCAAAAGGATGAATTTCAATTTTGGTGACGCTGCGTTCATAAATCACCCATTTATTTTCTACGTCACGAGCATGGCAATCATTATTTGTATAATAATTCACGCCAAGCAACGGATGATCCGCCAAAACAGCATTAATCTCTAAAACATCTTGTGGATCAATTTGTACGCTATAAATTGGCTCAAGATATTTATTCAAAATAAGCGCGCCACTAAATGCAACAAGCACATTATTCGTTTCAAGCTGTTTCCAATACGGCAAAATCCCTAAAGGAGAACGCGCCGAAATTGGCACAAAAGGAATGCCATTCGCCGTTAAACGCTTAATCGCCGCAACAGTTCGGGGGGAAATGGTATGTTGAGAGGTTAATAAGGTGCCATCAAAATCACTAAATACTGCTTTATACATCATTACTCCGAATAAAATTATTTCTCTACTAGATAAGGATCATCAAGGCCTAATCCTTGCATAATTTGAGTTTCTAAGCTTTCCATTTCTTCAGCTTCATCGTCTTCAATATGATCATAACCAAGTAAATGTAAGCTACCATGCACCACCATATGCGCCCAATGTGCCATTAATGGTTTATCTTGTTCTACGGCTTCTCGCTCCACAACTTGACGACAAATAACAAGATCCCCCAGCAACGGTAATTCCACTTCATCGGGGCATTCAAATGGAAATGAAAGTACGTTAGTCGGGCGATCCTTGCCACGATAAGTTAAATTTAATTCGTGGCTTTCGGCTTCATCCACAATACGAACCGTCATTTCGACTTCATCCCCTTCTGGTTGCACAGCATCGGTCGCCCACTGCTCAATCTGTTCTTCTGTTGGCAAACCCTCTATATTTTCTGTAGCAATTTGCAGATCAACCAATACATTTCCCATTTTACTCTCCTAAATTCTTTTCAATTTCTAACCGCACTTTTGCACTTATTGAATACATATAACAAACGGGTGGGCTTATGACCACTTTTGTATGTGTAAAAATGAGGGGAATTATACAATAATAAACCCACCAATCCCCTAAATTTAGATTACATAATTTATGTTTACCGCTAATTTACTCTATTTTTAACATACAAAGAGACAAATCACGCTATTTCCTTAATAAACACAAAACCTCAAATCTCTCGGTCTTGGTTGGGGTTAATTGTGAAGTCGTTGATGCCCACTATAAATATTTCCTTTTCCTTCCCTAGCAAAACCAATTAAAGTCAAATTATGTTTCTCTGCCATTGTTACTGCTAAATCCGTTGCGGCGGAAATCGTGACTAACATTTCCACCCCACAAGCCACTGTTTTTTGCACCATTTCATAACTCGCTCGACTGGAGGCTAAAATAAAACCTCTAGGCTTACCCGATTTTGTGTGCCAACCAAGCAATTTATCTAACGCAACGTGGCGACCTACATCTTCGTAAATAGCTAACATATTTCCATATAAATCGAAAAATGCACAAGCATGGGTAGCACCAGTTCTACATCCAAGTAATTGATTTTTTTGAAGATCAATAAGACAACTATCTAGCAAATTTAAATCAAATTGAAAAGTACAGTCTAATTTTGGAAAAGTTTTATATACTTGATTCAATTGTTCTGCACCACAAATACCACAACCAGTACGCCCCGTAAGATTACGACGATGCTCTTTTAATGCCATAAATTTACGGCTGGAAAGCTCAATTTGCACTTCAATACCGTTGCAAACTTCTACAACATCAATGCCATAAATATCTTCTGGTTTATCAATAATTCCCTCTGTTAGAGAAAAGCCTAAAGCAAAATCCTCTAAATTGTTTGGGGAACACATCATAACTGCGTGAGAAATGCCGTTATATACCAAAGAAACTGGCATCTCAACAGCCAGTATGTCCTCTTTTTGTTGCAAAAGTGCGGTCAATTTTTCTGTATTTTTTGTCTTTCTAAAAAAGTTGATAGTTTGTAGAACCCAGCACTGCATTTATTACCCGTCCATTAGTTAAATGTGAAAAATCTGTTAAATTATTTTTATATTTATGATCTAGATCACAATATTTGTTGAAGCTAATATTATTTGATTATGGATTTATCGTTAAAAAATCGTTATCCTAGCTACCTAATAAATCAGCGTTTTTTCGATGATTTATATACTAGAGAGTGTTATTTTAACGAAATCAACATAATCTAGCTACTAAACGAATTTTATTACTATCTATAATATCTCAACAACTTGTTGTTGAAAGGAGTGATTATGCAGGTCTCAAGAAGAAAATTCTTCAAGATCTGTGCAGGAGGTATGGCGGGAACGTCAGCTGCAATGTTGGGCTTTGCTCCAGCAAATGTATTAGCTGCGCCACGCGAATATAAATTATTACGCGCGTTTGAATCCCGTAACACTTGTACATACTGCGCTGTAAGTTGCGGTATGTTGTTATATAGCACAGGCAAACCTTACAATTCATTAAGCAGCCATACTGGCACAAATACTCGTTCAAAACTCTTTCATATTGAAGGCGATCCAGATCACCCAGTCAGTCGTGGTGCACTTTGCCCGAAAGGTGCTGGTGCACTCGATTATGTCAATAGTGAAAGCCGTTCTTTATATCCTCAATATCGTGCGCCCGGTTCTGATAAATGGGAACGAATTTCTTGGAAAGATGCCATTAAACGTATTGCTCGTTTAATGAAAGATGACCGAGATGCCAACTTTGTTGAAAAAGATGCAAGTGGAAAAACGGTTAATCGTTGGGCAACGACAGGAATTATGACTGCATCAGCAATGAGCAATGAAGCTGCGTTATTAACGCAAAAGTGGATTCGAATGCTCGGTATGGTGCCAGTATGTAACCAAGCGAATACTTGACACGGACCAACGGTAGCAAGTCTTGCTCCATCATTTGGTCGCGGTGCCATGACAAATAACTGGGTTGATATTAAAAATGCCAACTTAATCATCGTTCAAGGCGGTAACCCTGCTGAAGCCCATCCTGTTGGCTTCCGTTGGGCAATTGAAGCGAAGAAAAACGGTGCGAAAATCATCGTTATTGATCCGCGTTTTAACCGTACAGCATCCGTTGCAGATTTACACGCGCCAATTCGTTCTGGTTCTGATATTACGTTCTTAATGGGCGTGATCCGTTACCTATTGGAAACAAATCAAATTCAACACGAATATGTTAAACACTATACCAATGCTTCATTCTTAATTGATGAAGGTTTCAAATTTGAAGACGGTTTATTTGTAGGTTACAACGAAGAAAAACGTAACTACGATAAATCTAAATGGAACTACCAATTTGATGAAAATGGTCACGCTAAACGTGATATGACATTACAACATCCTCGTTGTGTCATTAACATCTTAAAAGAGCACGTTTCTCGTTATACCCCAGAAATGGTTGAGCGTATTACAGGTGTAAAACAAAAACTCTTCTTACAAATCTGTGAAGAAATTGGTAAAACCTCAGTACCAAATAAAACGATGACGCATCTATATGCATTAGGTTTTACAGAGCATTCAATCGGTACACAAAATATTCGCTCAATGGCGATAATCCAATTACTTTTAGGTAATATGGGGATGCCAGGTGGCGGTATTAACGCATTACGTGGACACTCCAATGTTCAAGGTACGACAGATATGGGCTTATTGCCAATGTCTTTACCAGGTTATATGCGTTTGCCAAACGATAAAGATACCTCTTACGATCAATACATTAACGCAATTACACCAAAAGATATCGTTCCAAACCAAGTGAACTATTATCGTCATACTTCAAAATTCTTTGTCAGTATGATGAAAACTTTCTACGGAGATAATGCCACTAAGGAAAATGGCTGGGGATTCGATTTCTTACCAAAAGCAGATCGCCTATATGATCCAATTACTCACGTTAAATTGATGAATGAAGGCAAATTACACGGTTGGATTTTACAAGGTTTTAACGTATTAAATTCACTACCAAATAAAAATAAAACGTTATCTGGTATGAGTAAACTGAAATACTTAGTCGTTATGGATCCATTACAAACTGAATCATCAGAATTTTGGAAAAATTTTGGTGAGTCAAATGATGTAAATCCTGCAGAAATTCAAACAGAAGTTTTCCGTTTACCAACTACTTGTTTCGCAGAAGAAGAAGGATCAATCGTTAATTCTGGTCGCTGGACTCAATGGCACTGGAAAGGTTGCGATCAACCGGGAGAAGCCTTACCTGATGTTGATATTCTTTCTATGCTACGCGAAGAAATGCACGAACTTTATAAAAAAGAGGGTGGACAAGGAATTGAATCTTTTGAAGCGATGACTTGGAATTATGCTCAACCACACTCACCAAGTGCGGTTGAATTAGCCAAAGAATTAAATGGTTATGCGCTTGAAGATCTTTATGATCCAAACGGTAACTTGATGTACAAGAAAGGTCAATTACTCAATGGATTTGCACATTTACGTGATGATGGTACAACAACATCAGGTAACTGGTTATATGTTGGTCAATGGACTGAAAAAGGCAACCAAACTGCTAATCGCGATAATTCAGATCCATCGGGTTTAGGTTGTACTATTGGCTGGGGCTTTGCATGGCCTGCAAACCGCCGCGTACTTTATAGCCGTGCATCATTAGATATCAATGGTAATCCTTGGGATAAAAACCGCCAATTAATCAAATGGAACGGTAAAAACTGGAACTGGTTTGATATTGCTGACTACGGTACGCAACCACCAGGTTCTGATACTGGGCCGTTCATTATGTCCGCAGAAGGCGTAGGACGTTTATTTGCCGTTGATAAAATTGCAAATGGCCCAATGCCAGAACACTATGAACCAGTTGAAAGCCCAATTGATACAAACCCATTTCATCCAAATGTAGTAACCGATCCAACTTTACGTATCTATAAAGAAGATCGTGAATTTATTGGTTCAAATAAAGAGTATCCATTTGTAGCAACAACTTATCGTTTAACCGAGCATTTCCACAGCTGGACTGCACAATCTGCATTAAATATCATCGCACAACCACAACAATTTGTGGAAATTGGCGAAAAATTAGCGGCAGAAAAAGGCATCCAAAAAGGCGATATGGTAAAAATTACTTCTCGTCGTGGCTATATTAAAGCGGTCGCCGTGGTTACAAAACGTCTTAAAGATCTCGAAATTGATGGACGTGTCGTACACCATATAGGTCTTCCAATTCACTGGAATATGAAGGCATTAAATGGCAAAGGTAACCGTGGATTCTCTACGAATACCTTAACACCATCTTGGGGTGAGGCAATCACGCAAACACCAGAATACAAAACATTCTTGGTAAATATTGAAAAAGTTGGGGAGGCATAATATGGCTGGAACTGCTCAAGGCGTTCAAACGCAAGACGTTATTAAAATCTCCGCAACATCTGGTTTAACACCAGCACCACAAGCGAGAGATCATAAAGTTGAAGTCGCAAAATTAATTGATGTTTCAACTTGTATAGGATGTAAAGCCTGTCAAGTGGGTTGTTCAGAGTGGAATGATATTCGCTCTGATATCAATGCACAATGTGTTGGGGTTTATGACAATCCAGTTGATCTTGATGCAAAAGCATGGACGGTGATGCGTTTTAACGAAGTTGAAGAAAACGATCGTTTAGAATGGCTGATTCGTAAAGATGGCTGTATGCACTGCACAGAACCTGGTTGTTTAAAGGCTTGTCCTGCACCCGGTGCAATCATTCAATATGCTAACGGTATTGTAGATTTCCAATCCGATAAATGTATTGGTTGTGGTTATTGTATTGCAGGCTGTCCATTCAATATTCCACGAATGAATCCTGAAGACAATCGTGTATACAAATGTACTCTTTGTGTGGATCGTGTTTCTGTGGGACAAGAGCCAGCTTGCGTGAAAACCTGTCCAACAGGTGCTATTCGTTTCGGCTCTAAAGAAGAAATGAAAATTTACGCAGAACAACGCGTGGCAGATTTAAAATCCCGTGGTTATGAAAACGCAGGACTTTACGATCCTCCAGGTGTAGGCGGTACACACGTAATGTATGTGTTGCATCACGCAGATAAACCTGAGCTTTACAATGGTCTTCCAAAAGATCCTCAAATTGATTTGAGTGTGACCTTATGGAAAGATGTATTGAAACCAGTCGCTGCAGTTGCAATGGGTGGTCTAGCTCTAGCAGAAGTTGCGCACTACTTAACCGTTGGCCCAAATGTAGAAGAAGATGTGGAAGATCATCATCACGAATTTGAAGAAAATAAACCATCCAAGGGGGAAAATAATGAGTAAAATTGAAATTAGCAACGATACTCGCGTTATCCGCCATAGAACCCCTGCACGTATCAGTCACTGGATGTTGGTTATTTGCTTTTTTATGACGATGTTCACTGGTGTTGCATTTTTCTTCCCTGACTTTGCTTGGCTCACAGAAATTTTGGGTACACCACAAATTGCACGCGCCATTCATCCATTTACAGGGATTTTAATGTTCTTCGCTTTCATCTACTTAGCGTTATTGTACTGGGATCACAATATTCCAGAAAAAAACGATATTCGCTGGGCAAAAGGTGTTATTGAAGTTCTTAAAGGGAATGAACACGCGGTTGCTGATAATGGCAAATATAACCTTGGTCAAAAAATGCTCTTTTGGACATTAAACTTGGCAATGGTAACGTTATTAGTCACTGGCATCATTATGTGGCGTCAATATTTTTCACATTACTTCTCAATCCCAGTATTGCGAATTGCTATTTTACTCCACTCTGCAAGTGCTTTTATGTTATTCACTGGTATCTTAGTGCATATATATATGGCATTTTGGGTTAAAGGATCAATTCGTGGTATTGTTGAAGGTTGGGTAACCGTTCGTTGGGCGAAAAAACACCACCCAAGATGGTATCGTGAAGAAGTTTTATCAAAACTTGAGGAAGATTTACTCAACGAGCAATCTGGCAAAGTAGGTAAAACCAAAGTCTTATTTAAAGGATTTGGCAAATAAGCTGAAATCCTGAAAAAGAAAAAGTGCGGTTAAAATTGACCGCACTTTTTATTATAAAAGTGAGAGAATATGAGTATCAAAATCTTATCTGAATCAGAAATTAAACAAGTAGCAAATTCATATCAAGCCCCAGCGGTTTTATTTGCCAATCCTAAAAATCTTTACCAACGCAGAGCGAAACGTTTAAGAGACTTAGCACAAAATCATCCTCTATCTGATTATTTATTATTTGCTGCAGACATAGTTGAAAGCCAACTTTCCACGTTAGAAAAAAATCCTTTACCGCCACAACAGCTTGAACAGTTAAATGCTATCGAGCCACTAAATGCCAAAACCTTTAAGAGAGACAGTATCTGGCGTGAATACTTAACTGAAATTCTTGATGAAATAAAGCCCAAAGCTAACGAGCAAATTGCTGCAACAATTGAATTTCTTGAAAAAGCCTCTTCTGCTGAATTAGAGGAAATGGCAAATAAGCTCTTAGCACAAGAATTTAATTTAGTCAGCAGTGATAAAGCCGTCTTTATTTGGGCTGCACTTTCTCTTTATTGGTTACAAGCAGCTCAACAAATTCCCCATAATAGCCAAGTTGAAAACGCTGAAAATTTACATCACTGCCCTGTTTGTGGTTCTTTACCTGTTGCAAGTATTGTACAGATTGGTACATCACAAGGTTTACGCTACTTACATTGTAATTTATGTGAAAGTGAATGGAATTTGGTACGCGCACAATGCACCAATTGTAATAGTCATGACAAACTTGAAATGTGGTCATTAAATGAAGAACTTGCGCTTGTTCGTGCCGAAACCTGTGGTAGCTGTGAAAGTTACTTGAAAATGATGTTCCAAGAAAAAGATCCTTACGTAGAACCTGTAGCCGATGATTTGGCTTCTATTTTCTTAGACATTGAAATGGAAGAAAAAGGTTTCGCACGCAGCGGATTAAATCCATTTATTTTTCCAGCAGAAGACGCATAAAAATATAGCCTAGGATAAACATCCTAGGCTATATCATTTGTATCTATAAATAACAGGCCATTACTACGGCATTTTCTCGTCCACCGCTGGGCTTTGGATAATAATTTTTTCGAATATCGACTTCATTAAAACCAATTTTTTCATACAAGAAACGAGCAGGGTTAGACTCTCTAACTTCTAGCCATAAGGTCTGTACACCTTTTTCTTTCAATCGAGCGATTAACTCATTCAACAATAATTTCCCCAATCCATTACCTTGATGAGAGGGTACAATAGCAATATTAAACAAAGTCGCTTCATCTAATACGGTTTGGCAAATAGCAAAACCGATAATCTGATTATTCTCTATTAATTTTAAATTGAGATAACGCTCACCTTGATTATTTTTTAACGTACCAAATGACCAAGGCACCAGATGTGCTTGCTGTTCGATTTCATACAATCGCTCGAAATCACAGGCTTCAATTTGAGAAATAATAGACATAATTAAGGCTGCTGAATTTGTTGCCACAACGCTCGTTTGGCTTGATGATTAGATTGAAATTGCTGCCAACTTGGCGAGCGATAAACCTGCTCAGCCTGCTTGCAAAATGGCAAAGTGCGGTCAATTTGGTCGTTATTTTCTGATAGTAACCAGTAACGAATAGGCTGCTTACATTCCATATGCTGGATTTGATCGTAATTCAAACATAAACAATTTTCTTTTTTAAGATTAAGGCTTAACAGCACATCAGCCAACAAAGGCGAGCTACTGATATTTTCATTGGAAACAGTGATAAAGCGAATATTCTCTGCCACACTAATTCCTACTGAACCTTGCAGTACCTCGGGGCGATATAATTCCCACTGGGAAATGCCCATTTCTTGTAAAAGAAGATCGCGTCTGTTCATAAGTGAATTTTTAAAAACGTTGCTTGAAAAATAGTGTTAATTTCTTTTATTAATCTTTGCTAAAATGGTGCGTAATTTTAACCAATAACCCACAGGATTCAAAGCGTGATTTCTCTAGAAAGCCAAGTTTTAGAACGCCATCTTTCATTTTTTGATGGTAAATCGGTATTATTTGCTGGCGGTATTTCTGATAATTTTCCTCAAACATTAGCCTCTAAATGCTCATCAATCCAAATTTGGAGTTGCTATTTTGACTATGCAAGAACACAAAGTGCGGTCAATTTTTCCGTTGAATTTCAAGGTCAAGCCGATTTAATCGTTTATTATTGGACTAAAAACAAACAAGAAGTCAATTTCCAACTGATTCAACTATTAGCTCAAGCATCTATTGGTCAAGAAATATTAATTATTGGTGAAAACCGTTGTGGCGTGCGTTCAGTAGAAAAAACATTAGCACCCTATGGAGAAATAGCAAAAATTGACTCTGCTCGTCGTTGCGGTTTATATCATTTTTCACTCCAAAATAAACCGCACTTTGAACTTAAAAATTTCTGGAAAACCTACCAACATCCTACGATACAAGACTTAACTATATATAGTTTACCTGGTGTATTTAGTGCAGCGGAATTAGATACGGGCACAGAACTGTTACTTTCAACCATTGATAATAAAATAAAAGGAAAAGTACTCGATCTTGGCTGTGGGGCGGGAGTAATTGGCTCTGTGATAAAAAAAAGCTCTACTAACGCACAAATTACCATGACTGATATTCATGCGATGGCGTTAGAATCAGCGCATAAAACACTTTCTGAAAATCAATTACAAGGCGAGGTTTACGCCAGTGATGTCTTTTCTGATATAGAAGGAAAATTTGATTTGATCATTTCAAATCCACCATTCCATGATGGTATTGATACTGCCTACCGAGCAGTGACAGAACTCATCACTCAAGCAAAATGGCACCTCAATCAAGGTGGAGAATTACGCATTGTCGCCAATGCATTTTTGCCTTATCCCGAATTACTTAGACAACATTTCGGTGATTACGAAATTCTTGCTCAAACAGGAAAATTTGAAGTGTATTCAGTGAAAAATTAGAAACAAAAAAATCCCCATCGCAATAATGGGGATTTTTCTATTTATTACTTATGGATTTCACCGCACTTTATTCATCCATATATCCTAAACTACGCAATGCACGTTCATCATCTGCCCAACCTGACTTCACTTTCACCCAAAGTTCGAGGTGAACTTTGTTATCAAATAAACGTTCCATATCAGCACGCGCTTCCATACCAATAGTTTTAATTTTTTGACCGCCCGCACCAATTACCATTTTTTTCTGACCTTCACGTTCAACGAGAATTAAGCCATTGATTTCATAAGTGCCACGTTCATTCACTTTAAATTGTTCAATTTCAACAGTAACAGAGTAAGGCAATTCTTCACCGGTAAAACGCATTAATTTTTCACGGATTATTTCCGATGCCATAAAACGTTGCGAACGGTCTGTGACATAATCTTCTGGAAAATGATGCACACCTTCGCGTAAAGATTGGCGTACAATTTTCTCTAATTCATGAATATTATTACCACGCTGTGCAGAAATTGGCACAATGTGAGCAAAGTTAAATTTACCGCTAAGATCTGTAATAAACGGTAACAAATCATCTTTATTTTTGATGTTATCTACTTTGTTGATAGCAAGCACAACGGGTGCTTTTGCATTACGTAGTTTGTTTAGCACCATCTCATCATCTGCATTCCAATGTGTACCATCTACGACAAAAATAATTAAATCAACATCGCCGATAGCACTACTTGCTGCACGGTTCATTAAACGGTTAATCGCACGCTTCTCTTCAATATGAAGTCCTGGAGTATCCACATAGATTTCTTGATACGCACCTTCAGTTTTAATCCCAACAATGCGGTGACGGGTGGTTTGTGCTTTACGTGATGTAATTGAAATTTTTTGTCCTAAAATTTTATTTAAGAGCGTTGATTTACCCACATTTGGGCGACCTACGATAGCAATAAAGCCGCAATAGGTTTTGTCGAATTGTTCGGTCATTTGATGTCCAGTTCTTTTAAAATTTGTTCTGCTGCCGCTTGTTCAGCTTTACGACGGCTAGATCCTTTTGCCACAAAAGTGCGGTCAATTTTCTCCGCACTTTTCACTTTGCATTCAACAGTGAAAATTTGGCAATGGGCTTCCCCTTGAATATTTACCACTTCATAAGTTGGCAATGGCAAATGTTTGCCTTGTAAATATTCTTGTAAACGCGTTTTCGCATCTTTTTGATTATCGCCTGGTTTAATTTCTGCCAATAACTGTTGATACCAATTTCGTATCACTTGGGTCGTCACAGCCAATCCTTGATCCAAAGACATTGCGCCAATAATCGCTTCTACACAATCGGCAAGAATAGATTCACGGCGAAAACCACCGTTCTTTAGCTCGCCAGAACCAAGCGACATATAATCGCCTAATTCAAATTGGCGCGCTAAAATCGCTAAAGTGGGTTCGCGTACCAAAGTAGCACGCATACGGCTCAGTTCTCCTTCATTACAACGTGGAAACTGATGATAAAGTGCTTCAGCGATAGTGAAATTAAGAATGGAATCGCCTAGGAATTCTAGGCGTTCATTATGTTGAGTTGCCGCACTTCGATGCGTAAGTGCCTGCTTTAAGAGCGCAATATCATTAAAACGATAGCCGATTTTACGCTCAAGTCGATCTAAATGATTCATCTTATTTTATTGCTGTAAAGAAACGCTCAAAACGGAAACCTGTTGGCCATTCATTCGCTTCTTTTTCTAAGCTCATCCAAATATAAGTGGCTTTACCCACAATATTTTTTTCAGGTACAAAGCCCCAGAAACGACTGTCATCGCTGTGATCGCGATGATCCCCCATCACAAAATACTGCCCCTCTGGCACAAGCCATTCTGCAGTTTGCATTCCCTCTTGTGGGAAAAATTCAAGGTCTGAATAACGACGATACTCACTAATTAACACGTTATGTGTTACATCGCCTTTTTCAGTCAATTCTAATTCATTTGGAAAAGCAGGATTTGTTGGATTTTGTGTATATTCAAACGCCTTAGTTTCGCAATCAATTTCACAAGGTTTACCTTCTTTACCATATACCACTTTTAGCGTTTTTTGTTCCGCATCAAAAATGATGCGATCTCCGCCCTTTCCAATAATACGTTTAATATAATCCACACCAGACATATTATCTTTTGAACTTAACGCTAAATTTTCTGCAAAGGCTGCTCGTGTTGCACCAAGACCAGTACGAATTAACGCTTGTTGTGGTGCTTTAAACACAATCACATCGCCACGTTGTGGTTTTTCGCCCTCAATAATGGTGTTTTGGAAAATCGGATCTTTCACACCATAAGCATATTTATTCACAACTAAAAAATCGCCAACACGTAAAGTGGATTCCATTGAGCCAGAGGGAATTTGAAACGGTTCAAACAAAAAAGAACGAACCAAAAATACCACTGCAAGCACAGGAAAAAGTGAAGACAAAAATTCTGAAGCCTCAGAAATCGGTTCAATTTTGGCTTTTTCTTCCTCACTTAAGATTTTACCAGAACGTTGTTCTGCACGTGCCACTTGACGATGACGTTTTGGCAGCACCACAAAACGATGATAACACCATAATACGCCAGAAAGTGCGGTCAAAATTAGTAACAAAATACTAAAAGTATTTGGCAACTGAAAATAATCTAAAACTTTCCACACACCAAAGCCGACAGCCAATAAAATCACAAAAAATAAATTTGACATAATTTTCCTTATTTATCTTTTCCTACGTGTAAAATTGCTAAAAACGCCTCTTGCGGCACTTCTACGTTACCTAAAGATTTCATACGTTTTTTCCCTTCTTTCTGCTTCTGTAAGAGCTTTTTCTTACGGCTCACGTCACCACCATAACATTTTGCTAATACGTTTTTACGTAATTGTTTCACCGTAGAACGGGCAATAATGTGGTTACCAATCGCGGCTTGAATAGCAATATCAAATTGCTGACGAGGAATTAACTCTCGCATTTTTTCAACCAATTCACGACCACGATATTGTGAATTATCTTTATGAACAATTAAAGCTAAAGCATCTACTCGTTCGCTGTTAATCATAATATCCACGCGAACCATATCTGCCGCTTGGAAACGTTTAAAACCGTAATCTAACGAAGCATAACCACGCGATGTTGATTTTAAACGGTCAAAGAAGTCTAGAACAACTTCGCCCATTGGAATTTCATAAGTCAGTGCGATCTGATTACCGTGATATACCATATTGGTTTGCACGCCACGTTTTTCAACGCAAAGGGTAATAACGTTACCTAAATATTCTTGTGGTACTAACATATTACATTCTGCGATTGGCTCGCGAATTTCAGCAATATTATTAAGTGGAGGCAATTTTGCAGGACTATCCACATAAACAACCTCCCCATTCGTTAATTGCACTTCGTAAATTACCGTTGGTGCAGTAGTGATAAGATCTAAATCATACTCACGCTCTAGACGCTCTTGAATGATTTCCATATGTAGAAGTCCAAGGAAACCACAACGGAAACCAAAGCCAAGTGCAGTCGAAGTTTCTGGTTCATAGAAAAGTGACGCATCGTTTAAACTTAATTTACCAAGTGCATCGCGAAACGCTTCATAATCATCAGAACTTACAGGAAAAAGCCCAGCATAAACCTGTGGTTTTACTTTTTTAAAACCTGGCAACACTTCAGCTGCAGAATTATGTTGATGGGTTAAGGTATCCCCAACTGGCGCGCCTAAAATATCTTTAATCGCACAAACGACCCAACCCACTTCGCCACATTCTAAAACGGTGGAATCTTCTTGTTTTGGCGTGAAAATCCCTAAACGATCAACATTGTAAGTTTGCCCTGTGGACATCACTTTAATTTTATCGCCTTTACGTAATACCCCGTTTTTAATACGCACTAAAGATACCACGCCCAAATAGTTATCGAACCAAGAATCAATAATCAATGCTTGTAATGGCGCATTAGGATCGCCTTCTGGTGCGGGAATTTTTGCCACGATTTCTTCTAATACATCTTCGATACCGACACCCGTTTTAGCTGAGCATCGAACCGCTTCCATCGCATCAATTCCAACAATATCTTCAATTTCTTCCGCTACACGTTCAGGATCTGCGGCAGGCAAGTCGATTTTATTTAAAATCGGTACCACTTCTAAATCCATTTCGATTGCGGTATAACAGTTTGCCAGAGTTTGGGCTTCGACTCCTTGGCCAGCATCAACCACCAACAATGCCCCTTCACAAGCAGCAAGAGAGCGAGACACTTCATAGGAAAAGTCCACGTGTCCTGGGGTATCGATAAAGTTTAATTGATAAGTTTCGCCATCTTTGGCTTTATAATTTAAGGTAACACTTTGTGCTTTGATGGTAATTCCACGCTCACGCTCAAGATCCATTGAATCTAGCACTTGCGCTTCCATTTCACGATCCGAAAGGCCACCACAAGTTTGAATCAAACGGTCAGAAAGGGTCGATTTACCGTGGTCAATATGGGCAATAATAGAAAAGTTGCGAATATTCTTCATAAAAGATAGTTTTTCTCAAAAATCATTAAATTTAACTGGCGGATTCTACCTGAAAAGCATGTAAATCGCTATAGATGAAAAGGAAAAGTGCGGTCAAATTTTCAAACTTTTTAGATAAAACAAAACCCCGAATGACTTCGGGGTTTCTTTTTTCATTCAAAATGAAATTATAAGCTTTCAGTAAAAGTACGAGTGATAACGTCGCGTTGTTGTTCTGGCGTTAAAGAGTTGAAACGTACTGCGTAACCAGAAACACGGATAGTTAATTGTGGATATTTATCTGGGTTATTTACCGCATCTTCTAACGTTTCACGACGTAATACGTTCACGTTTAAATGTTGGCCACCTTCAACTTTAACAGTTGGTGCGACGTTTACTGGTAATTCACGGTATTCGATTTGACCTAATTCGCTCACTGCAACAACTTGGTCTTCAGCAAATTCGCCTTTTGCACACAAGCAACGCGCTTCATTTTTTTCGCTGTCTAATAACCAGAATGAATTAAGCAAATTGTCATTTGCTGCTTGAGTAATTTGAATACCTTTAATCATAATAGCCTCCTAATTGGCACGAAAATAATAATAAAACTGTACAAATTTTATCAAATCATTTTAATATTTCAAATTATTTTAGATTTATTTGATAAAGAGCAGGTTATTTTTTTAATTAATTTTTATAAATTTGATCTAAATTAAAATTTATTAATTTTTAAATAAAATTTATATCAATAATTTAACATTAATTTAACTTTTTATTGAATGAGTGTTTTTGTTTATAATGAATAAAAACTTATTAATAGGATAGAATAATGAAAAACTGGACAGACGTTATCGGAAAAGAAAAAGAACAACCTTACTTTCAACACGCTCTACAACAAGTTCATCTTGCAAGAGCAAACGGGAAAACAATTTATCCACCACAAGAAGAGGTATTTAATGCATTCAAATATACCGCTTTTGAAGATGTAAAAGTGGTAATTTTAGGTCAAGATCCTTATCACGGTGCAAACCAAGCGCACGGCTTGGCTTTTTCTGTAAAACCTGAAGTAGCAATTCCCCCTTCCCTATTAAATATGTATAAAGAACTCACACAAGATATTTCGGGATTCCAAATGCCATCACATGGTTATTTAGTCAAATGGGCAGAACAGGGCGTATTACTACTTAACACAGTGCTTACCGTAGAACGTGGTATGGCACATTCACACGCCAATTTAGGTTGGGAAAGGTTTACAGATAAAGTTATTGCAGTGCTTAATGAACATCGTGAAAAACTGGTGTTTTTACTTTGGGGCAGTCACGCACAAAAAAAAGGACAAATTATTGACCGCACTCGTCACCTTGTTTTAACGGCTCCGCACCCTTCCCCACTTTCAGCCCATCGAGGTTTTTTTGGCTGTCATCATTTTTCCAAAACAAATTCATATTTGGAAAGTAATGGAATGAAACCAATTGATTGGCAAATCTAAACCATATATCTCTAAAAAATAACCGCACTTTAATCTCTCAAAGTGCGGTTGAATATTTCAGCATTTTAATTAGCCGTGATAACGCCCTACGCCTAATTCATCTTCTTTACGTGTGCGATTCATCACTTCTTGTGGCGATTGTGCAATACGTAATCCCATTTCATCTTCAGTACGCACCACTTCGCCACGTAACGAATTAGTATAAACATCAGTAATTTTTACATCCACAAATTTACCGATCATTTCTGGAGAACCTTGGAAATTAACAATACGATTCGTTTCAGTACGTCCCGTCAATTCCATAATATCTTTCTTCGATGGGCCTTCAACTAACACGCGCTGCTCTGTGCCAAGCATACGACGGCTAAATTGTGCCGCTTGTTGATTAATACGCTCTTGTAGCACATAAAGACGCTGTTTCTTTTCATCTTCCGTCACATCATCTGGCATATCTGCTGCTGGCGTACCTGGTCGAGCGGAATAAACAAAACTGAAGCTCATATCAAAGTTTACTTGTGCAATCAAATTCATAGTTTGCTCAAAATCTTCCGACGTTTCCCCTGGGAAACCAACAATAAAGTCAGAGCTGATTTGAATATCTGGGCGCACAGCACGAAGTTTACGAATAATGGATTTATATTCTAATGCGGTATGAGCACGTTTCATCATAGTTAATACACGGTCAGAACCTGCTTGCACTGGAAGATGTAAGAAACTCACTAATTCAGGCGTATCACGATACACATCAATAATATCATCGGTAAATTCTATTGGATGGCTGGTTGTGAAACGTAAACGGTCAATACCATCGATAGAAGCCACGAGACGAAGCAACTCAGCAAAACTACAAATTTGACCATCATGCGTTGGCCCACGATAAGCATTTACATTTTGACCAAGTAGATTTACCTCACGCACACCTTGTTCCGCAAGTTGCGCAATTTCAAATAGCACATCATCTACGGGACGGCTAACTTCTTCTCCACGAGTATAAGGCACAACACAGAAAGTACAGTATTTATTACAGCCTTCCATAATGGAAACAAATGCCGTTGGGCCTTCTGCGCGAGGTTCAGGTAAGCGGTCAAATTTCTCAATTTCAGGAAAGCTCACATCAACCACAGAGCTTTTACCGCCACGAATTTGATTAATCATTTCAGGCAAGCGATGCAAAGTTTGCGGGCCAAAAATAATATCCACATAAGGCGCACGATGGCGAATATGTTCCCCTTCTTGAGAAGCCACACAGCCGCCCACACCAATCACTAAATTTGGATTATTTTTCTTTAATTCTTTCCAACGCCCAAGTTGGTGGAACACTTTTTCTTGTGCTTTTTCACGAATAGAACAGGTATTTAATAATAATACGTCTGCTTCTTCAGGTGCTTCCGTGAGTTCTAATCCGTGGGTGCTTAATAAAAGATCGGCCATTTTAGATGAATCGTATTCGTTCATCTGGCAGCCCCAAGTTTTAATATGTAATTTTTGAGTCATTTTCTACAATATCGTTAGGTGTTATAAATAATTAGTTAAATAAAGCAATGGGCTATTCTACAGGCTTGCGCTAATTCTGGCTAGTGAATATTCGGTGAAAGACACTAAACAGAATATTTTGATAAGCTAGAAAGGCTTGTAAATCATTAAAAAAATAAGATATTCATAAATATACTCAAGATATAATGCAGTATGAGGTAAATATTAGTTCATAAAATTAAAGGAAATACTAGCTTATCGCGATTACAACGATGTGTATATTCAAGGTAAACCAAAAGGATTAAGCCCTGTAGATTACAGGACTTAATCCTTAAATTAAATAGAGCTCACTTTTTAGTGAAAACGCAAGCATATATTTATAATCAACTACTTTGTCTACTACACCGTCAAAATAGCAGTTAAATTTAAAAAAGATTAGCTTATAACCAGCCTAAACTCATTAATAATTTCCACCATGCCATACCGATAGTTAGATGGATAATTAAACTACCAAAAGCAATGATCGCGCCAGTAATCCACCAAGATTTTATATCATTATAACCAGCACCGAATGCAATTGGACCTGGTCCGCCTCCGTAGTGAGTTACTGAACCACCATAAGAATTAGCAAAGACTAAGCCTAGAGCAAGCAATTCAGTAGGAGCGCCTGTTACATGTCCGACTGTTGCAAATACGGGTACCATTGCAGCTACATATGCACCGCCTGATGCGAATAAATAACGTACAGAGACACTTAAGGTAAGAATCACTATTAACGCCATCATACCATGCCCCTCAAACTGAAGTATGGTACTTAAGGTGTTTGCTAACCATTTGAAAAAGCCAGATTTTTCAAGCAAGCCAGACATACCGATGATACCACCATACCATACTAGGGTATTCCATGCGCCTTTGCTTTTTAAGATATCGTCCCAGGTGACGATACTTAATACAATACAAAGCACCATTACAATGATTGCAACAATGGTAGCATTGATATGAAGTGAATTAGAGAAAATCCAGCCGAATAATGCAATTACGAATAACACGCTGAGTGCTTTTTCACGAAAAGACATTGGACCTAATTCTTCTAAGCCTTTTTTCGCAATGGCTTTATTATCCACTTTTTTCAATTCTGGTGGAGATACCCAATAACAAATTAACGGAATTAAGAATAAGCAGAGTAAGCCGGGTACGGATGCAGCTAAGAACCATTTGATCCAAGTGGTTTCAAAACCAAGAATTGGTGCCATTAATGAAAGAGCTAAGGCATTAGGAGCCATTGCGGTTAAGAAAATATAAGAGGTAGTTTTAACCACCATATATACGTTCATCATCAAATAACGCCCTGCTTTTTTCGGGCTTTTTTCTGGATCTGAACCAAGAGCAACCACTACGCTATTAATGATTGGAAAGATAATCCCACCTGAACGCGCGGTGTTAGAGGGCGTTGCTGGCGAGAGTAAAAGATCTAAGAACATGGTAACATAGCCTAAGCGTAGGGTTGTGCTACCCATTGCACCGATCATATGATAGGCGATACGTTTACCTAGACCTGTGATTACAAATGCTGAACTCAAAGTGAATGCGGTAAAAATAAGCCATGTTGTGCCAGATTTATAACCATCCAACATATTGCCGACTTTAACCAATTCTTTCGCCCCTTCAGTATTACCGATGATAACGCCAGAAACTGCAATTGCAGCCAATAAGATAACGGGCTCGCCATAAGGTTTAAGCACAAGCCCAACGATAGTGGCGATATAAACACCAAGTAATCGCCAAGCAATCAAAGAAAGCCCATCAGGAGCAGGTAGTAAGAAAGTGATCAATGGGATAGCCATTAAAATCACCAGTTTTGTATTTTTGGATAATGCCATATTAATTACCTCTAAATGATAAAAAGAAAATTGTTAGTGCTAATAAATCAGCACTACCGCCCGAACTTAAATTACGTTCAATGCAGGCGGTATCAAATTTCATTAATGCTTGTGTCAGTGCTGTTTTATCTGTCACAAGGTGTTGATCTGTAAGCAGATCCTGTGCTGTTTGCTGTATGAAATGCAATCCCGCTAAACCACCTCGATGAACCACGTTAGTGTCGGAGTTAATTGCCATTAAATTCAATAACAAAATCAGTAAACGATGTTCCCATTCTAACTGATGGTACTCATCAAATTGTGGCAACAACGTTTGAATGAGATTAAAACCATTTTCTGCTTCGCCACGGACACCTGTTAAGCCATATTTTTGGAATAAACGCACTCCAGCCGTACTAGGCAAGTGTTCAGGATAATTTTTCAGTTCATCCGTTAAACCTTGAGTAAATTGTGCAACAAGTGAGCAGATTAATTTAACATCAAAATCTACCGCACTTTGAACCAAACTTTTTTGTGCCAATAATCGTCCAATTGCCGTACACACTAAACCAAAAGAAAAAATAGCACCTTTGTGGGTGTTTACGCCATCAGTAACTTTAAACATTGCTTTTTCTGCTAATAAACCTAAAGGACGAATTTCAGCGAGAATTTGATTTTCAGACAAATGCGCGGTCATCATGCCTTTGAGAACAAACTGCGTAAAAAAAGGTTTTAAACTAATCGCACTTTGCTCAAAAGTATGTAGGTTCATATCTTTGTGCGAACCGTTATTGATGGCATCCACTAAACCAGGTTTTGGCGATAAGCGAGCCTCTTGTATTAATGCCAGATAAACTTGTTCACCAATATGTTCTGCGAAATCATGATTCTGTGCGAGAGATTGAATTTTATCTACAATCTCATCAATCTCGTGCTTGCGGGTTCTCGCACAGATTTTTGCATTTTCTCCGCACACTAAACAAGTTCTTGGAGAAAGATCAAAATCTGTACGACTCAGTAGATTGCCTTTAGCATTAAACACATCTAAATCCCACAAACGAGCAAGAGGAATACTTTCTTCCAATTCAATCATCAGCACTTTTAGCGTACGAGCATCTATCGGTAATACAAAATAGGCTTCATGCCCCGTTTCTAACGGACGGACTATTTCTTTTACTGCTGTGATGTTTAACTGAGTAAAAAGTGCGGTCAGATTTTCTAGAGCTTTTGTAAAAACATAATCCAACAAAGCATTTTTTTTTACTCCACCCACAGCAGTTAAAGTGATGCAAAGTAAGGTTTGTCCATATTGTGTTATAAGCTGTTGTTGTAAAATTGCACGTTCCTCTCGAGCATTAAGCAATGCTTCAAGTGAAATTTTTGAACCCTCTGTAGAGAATGTCGTAAAAAAATGCTGCAAAATTTGACCGCTCTTTTGTATAAAAATAAATTTTCTTAACTCTTTCCATTTATATGGTGCTGGCGAAAGCTGAAAGAGCTAATTGAGTCCCTTTCAACTCTTTGGGCTCCTTTCCTGATAATCATGGGAAGACAAGAGTTAATTTTGGCTATTGAAAGTAGATCGCTTGTAATGCTGATTCTAGTCTTTAACTTGATACACCGTATCAATCACCGAACCATCACGATAACGAACAACAGCCACAGGTTTATTAGTAAACTCAATTTCTTTTGGTTTACCAGTAATGCTGTAAGCACGTTCACAAAGTTGTTCAATAGTAAACAATGGAATGTCTGTTTTGCTTAAAGCTTCAATCAAATCTGGACGTTTAGGATTTACTGCTACACCATGATCGGTAACGAGAATATCGACGTTTTCACCAGGTGTTACACAGGTAATCACGTTTTCCACCACGGTTGGAATACGACCACGAACTAATGGTGCCACAATGATTGCTACTTGTGCAGAAGCTGCGGTATCACAATGACCACCAGATGCACCGCGAATCACACCGTCAGAGCCAGTCAATACATTCACGTTAAATTTAGTGTCGATTTCTAAAGCAGAAAGAATCACCATATCTAAACGTTCAACAGATGCGCCTTTGGAACTGTAATTCGCATATTGGTTAGCGGAGACTTCAATATGATTTGGGTTACGGGCAAGTGATTCAGCTGCAACAGAATCAAAGCTTTGTACATCTAATAATTTTTTAATAAGACCAGTCTCATGTAATGCCACCATACTTGCAGTAATTCCGCCAAGTGCGAAATCTGCAGTGATATTTTCACGACGCATTTTTTCTTCTAGAAAGCGTGTAACAGCTAATGCTGCCCCCCCAGAACCAGTTTGTAATGAGAAGCCATCTTTAAAATAACCACTGGCAAAAATTACTTCTGCACATTTACGCGCAATGAGTAATTCGCGTGGATTGGTAGTCATTCGGGTTGCACCACCACCAATTTTTTTCGGGTCACCGACTGCTTCAACTTGCACGATTAAATCTACTTGATCTTGAGCTATGCTGATTGGGTAGTGCGGGTATTCAACAAATTCCTCTGTGAGCAACACAACTTTGTCAGCATATTCAGCATCGACACGCGCATAGCCTAGAGAGCCGCATTTACTTTTTCCAGTAAATCCATTGGCATTACCGAATGTGTCACAGCAAGGCACGCCTAAAAAAGCAACGTCAATTTTTAATTCGCCAGATTTTACTAAGTGAACACGTCCACCATGAGAATGAATATTTACAGGTTCATTCAATAAACCACGAGAGATTTGCTCTGCAAGTTCACCGCGTAAACCAGAAGAATAGATTTTGGTGACCACGCCATTTTTGATATATTCGACAATCGGGAAGTGGCTATCAATTAAAGATGAAGATGCAAGGGTCAGATTTTTGAAACCCATTTCGGCAATTTTATTCATCACCATATTCACCACAAAATCTCCGCCCCGAAAAGCATGATGAAATGAAACAGTCATACCATCTTTTAAGCCAGAGCGTTTAATCGCTTCTTCTAGAGAGGTACAAAGTTTGCGATCTTTCGCTGTACGAGAAAGGGATTCAGATTTAGGCACCGCCTGATAGACTGAGCGATCAGCGTGATATTTTTCAATACGTTGTTCTCTTGTTGTCATCTTTTTATCTCCCTTTACTCTTCACGAATACCTGATTTCGCACGTTCTAATACAAGTTTTGCGCGATCAATAATCGGTGCGTCAATCATTTTACCGTTTAACGAAACAACACCAGCCCCTTGTCGTTCAGCTTCTGCTGCCGCTTCAATAATGCGTTTTGCCTGCTCCACGTCTTTTTGTGTCAGTGCAAATAAGTTGTGTAACAATTCAATTTGGCGTGGGTTGATTAAGGATTTACCGTCAAAACCAAGCTGTTTAATTAACGCAGCCTCTTTTAAGAAGCCTTCTTCATTGTTCGCGTTAGAATATACGGTATCAAAAGCCTGAATGCCAGCCGCACGTGCCGCTTGTAAAATAGAACAACGAGCAAAAAGCAGTTCAATCCCCTCTGGTGAACGCTCGGTTTTTAAGTTACGTACGTAATCCTCTGCACCCAATGCGATACCAATTAAACGTTTAGAAGCGAAAGCGATTTGGTTGGCTTGAGTGATACCTAATGGCGATTCGATGGCTGCTAGCATTTTAGTCGAACCTGCTTCTCGACCGCAGGCTTTCTCAATCTCAGTAATGGCGTGATCCATATCCAACACATCTTGCGCGCTTTCAGTTTTTGGCATACGTACCACATCCACACCCGCACGCACTACCGAATTCAAATCCAATAAACCAAATTCAGAATCTAGCGGATTAACACGAACTACGGTCTCAATTTCTTTATAAAGCGGATGTTGAAGTGCATGAGCGACTAATAAACGAGCAGAATCTTTTTCTTTGAGCGCAACCGCATCTTCTAAGTCAAACATAATGGAATCTGGTTTATAAATAAAGCTATTACTCAACATGGCGGCATTTGAGCCCGGCACAAATAACATACTTCTTCTTAATTTCATAGCACAGCCTCCCAGTTAATCGTTTCATCAGTTGCACGCATTGCAGCAGCTTTTACTCGAGCTTGTAACACGCAATCTAACGCCCCTTTGTCTTCTACAATGACTTGTGCTGCTGTAATGCCTAGTTTTGCTAATACTTCACGAACTGTCGCTTCAATTTGTTCACCAAATTGTTTTGCTACTGAGCTATTGATTTCAATATCGAGTGAATCAAAAGGTTGAACCCGTACTTGAACATCACTGGATTCCAGTGTCCCTGCAACGGCTACTTTTGTTATTTTCATAGATTTTCCTTCCGTATATTGATGAATAAAAATGTATTTAAAAACGACCGCACTTTTGTAAATAATTTAACGTAGTCATAGGCACAAACTCTGCGAGTTGAGCCCAATTTTTTTCAGCCAAATGCTTTCGTACTGTAGAAGCAGAAATAATGTGGTTGCTTGCTGTTTTTCTAGGTATCTCGATAACATTTATTTTTGGTGCATTCATTTCGGCATCCATTAACCAATAATGCATTTGGCGATTATATTCGGCAGTGATGGGACAATTTAGCTCAGTACCAACAAAGCGATGTGTTATTCCCAAAGCTTGAGCAATATGTAAACGGAATAACTTCAGATCAATCTCAAAATAACTTTCATCTGTAATTAATTGATCTTTTAGGAAATAATTTGGAAATGTTGCACGAGAAATAATATAGTCAGAGCCAGAATGAAGAGTGATATTGGATAAATCGAAAATACCTTGTTGAATCATTTCAAATCGTTCAGTGTAAGAAAATTGCGATGCGTCTTCACCGACAATAAATAAATGCAGATGATCACATTGTTGTAATGCTTGCTCAATTAAATAACGATGACCTAAGGTAAATGGATTCGCGTTCATTACAATCGAGCCAATTCGATTACCATCCACACGCATTTTCTCCCATAATGAGCATTGTTTTTGTAAACGCGTAGCACTATTTTCTAACAATACTACATAAGGATTGGCATCAGAGATGATATAAAAACCACAAGATTTGAACAACGTTGCATATTCGGGTTTTGTATAAATAAAAAGGTGTGGGCGTTTTAGCGTGTAAGCTAAATCAACCAATTCAGTAATTAATTGCAAGGCAACACCGCTACCACGCAAAGACTCATCAATCGCAACACATTTTATGATATTGCCTGCTAAACCGCCACAGACAACGATTTGTTCGTTATCATTATAGCCAACAACAAAATACTCGATTTGTTCATCTAATTTAAGCGCATTTTGATGTAAAAATGTCTGAATGAGGGAAAGTTTTTTTTGTTCAGTAGAAATTCGCTCAAATTGCATCGACTCTCCAAAAAAGAAGAAAACATAACATCACTACCAAGTTAGTAGTATAGAGCTATTATAAGCGATGAGCAAATTACGATACAAGATAAGCTCATATTTTTCCCAACTTTATAATCTAATATTATCTTAACACTGCATTATACATTGAATAATTTATAGGCAATATTGGCGGTTATTCTGAGTTGTAAAAATAAACCGCACTTTTGTTGCAAGCAAAAAGTGCGGTTTAATTTAGCAGAATTTTAAATTATTTCACTAATCCGCCACTGGCTTGTAAATCAGCGTGATAAGAAGAACGAACAAATGGCCCACAAGCCGCATGTTCAAAGCCCATTTCATTGGCTTTATCACGGAATTCATCAAATTCAGTTGGCGGCACATAACGGGCAACAGGCAAATGATGGCGGCTAGGTTGAAGATATTGACCCAACGTGAGCATAGTCACACCGTTATCACGTAAATCTTGCATCACTTGCAAAATTTCCTCGTTGGTTTCGCCTAACCCAACCATTAAACCAGATTTGGTTGGGATATTTGGGAATATTTCTTTGAATTCACGCAATAATTTAAGTGACCATTCGTAATCCGCACCTGGACGAATTTCTTTATATAAGCGCGGTACGTTTTCTAAATTATGGTTAAAGACATCTGGCGGATTATCTTTTAATTTCTCTAAAGCCTGTGTAATGCGACCACGAAAATCAGGCACTAAAATTTCAATCTTAATGTTAGGATTAAGCTCGCGCACAGCTTTTACACATTCAGAAAAATGACCAGCACCACGATCAGGCAAGTCATCACGATCCACCGATGTGATTACCACATATTTAAGTTTCATATCTTGAATCGTTTCTGCCAATTTTTGTGGCTCTTCAGGATCAGGCGGTAATGGTTTACCGTGAGCCACATCACAGAATGGGCAACGGCGCGTACAAATTGCACCTAAAATCATAAAAGTGGCTGTGCCATGATTAAAACATTCGTGTAAATTTGGACAAGACGCTTCCTCACAAACAGAATGTAATCCGTGACGGCGCATTCCATTTTTAATGCTTTCAATTTTAGCTGAACTTGCTGGAAGTTTAATTTTCATCCATTCTGGTTTTTTTAATAACTCTTGATTAGGATCGATATTTTTTACGGGAATAATTGAGGTTTTTGCCGCATCGCGATATTTTACACCGCGTTCCATTTTGAAAGGCGTAGACATAGTATTTTCCTAAATAAAAATGCCCAAATTGGGCATTTAGTTTTTATAAAATGTTATAAAGTTGTTATATTATAGCCTAAAAGATCGGCGAAGTGTTTAATTAATTTTGCTGAAACATTATCGCAATCAGCTTCATCTTGATTAACAAAATCCGCTAACTGACACATTTCAAGCCCTGCATACCCACAAGGATTAATATAATGGAAAGGATTAAGATCCATATTAATATTCAATGCCAACCCGTGAAAAGAGCAACCACGACGAATACGTAATCCAAGAGAACAAATCTTTTTTCCATCCACATAAACACCTGGCGCATCAGGCTTTGGATAGCTTTCAATGCCATATTCAGCCAAAGTTTTAACCACCGTTTGTTCAAGTGCGGTAACTAATTGACGCACATTTAAGTTTTTATGGCGTTTAATGTCAATAAGCACATACATCACTTGCTGACCGGGTGCGTGATAGGTAATTTGCCCACCACGATCCGATTGCACCACAGGGATTTCACTACGTTGTAAAAGATGCTCTGGTTTACCTGCTTGCCCTTGGGTAAAAACAGGATAATGTTGTACTAACCAAATTTCGTCTTGCGTTTCAGCATTTCGAGTATCAGTAAAATCCTGCATTTTGTGCCAAATTTCTTGATAATCTTGCAATCCTAACTGACGAACGATAAGGGAATTGTTCATACTAAATAACCATTTTCACGCCTTCAACTTTAGCCAGTTCTTTATAGAGTGTTTCTACCTGATCAAAGTTTTCAGCAATAATATCAATTGAAACTGAATTATAAGTGCCTTTACTACTGCGCTTTTCTTTTGGAATATAATCGCCTTTAATATATTTTTGCACCACTTGTATAAGATCTTGTGCTAACCCTTCTCGATTAATTCCCGCAACTTTAAAAGTCATTTTTGCTGGAAATTCCATTAATTCCTTGAGTTTTGCATAATCGTTTTCTATTGTCATTTTCTTTCCTAAAAATAAAATAAATCAAAAAGTGCGGTCAATTTTCAACTTGTTTTTATGAGAATAACCCTTTCACAGTCAATACTAACCAATCCCATAGTTTACCAAAAATACCCGCTTCTCCCACATCATTCATCACTTGTAAATTGGCACTTGCAATATCCTTACCATCCAGTTGATAAACCACTTTACCAATCACTTGACCTTTTGCTAATGGTGCTTGTAAATTTTTATCTGCTAATTCATAACGAGCTTTAACCTCACTTTGTTTACCTTTAGGTATCGTAATAAAGTGATCCATTAAAGCACCAAGTTTTACTGAATTTTTATCGCCATAATAAACCCTTTGTTCTGAAATTTCTTTACCAGCCTCTAAAGTTTTAAATGTTTCGAAATTAGCAAAACCCCATTGTAAAAGTTTCTTACTTTCTACTTCACGACCTTTGTAAGTTGGCACACCCATTACTACAGAAATTAAACGCATATTGTTTGATGTAGTCGCTGAAGCGACTAAGTTATATCCTGCTTGGCTAGTATGCCCTGTCTTCATTCCATCAACATTGATAGTTTTATCCCATAATAGTCCATTACGGTTAGCTTGTTTGATTTTATTAAATGTAAAGTCTTTTTCGGAGTAAATTTTATATTCTTCAGGTAAATCACGAATAATATGCGCACCAATAATTGCCATATCACGCGCGGAAGAATATTGATTTGGATCGTCTAAACCATGGGGCGTGGTGAAATTTGTATTTTTCAAACCAAATTGTTGAACATATTTATTCATTGTTTCTACAAAGTTCGGTACATTGCCAGAAATATGTTCAGCTAATGCAACAGTCGCATCATTACCAGAAACAACAATCACACCTCGATTTAAATCTGCTACAGATACTTGTGTATTTAAATCTAAAAACATTTTTGATGAATCAGGGAAATTACGCCCCCACGCACTTTCACCAATGGTAACCATATCGGTATTATGGATTTTGCCTTGTTTTAATGCGACACCAACTACATAACTTGTCATCATTTTAGTCAGTGATGCTGGATATTGACGTTGATCTGGATTAAGTGCGGTCAAAATTGCACCTGAATTATAATCCATCAATACATACGTTTGAGCCGTAATTTGTGGTGGAGTTACGCCAAACTGCATATCCTCTGCAGATACCGAAAAAGCACTAAGTGCCACAAAACTTGATAAAAATGCGATTTTTGTTGTTCTTTTCAACATAGTGTGTTCCTACAATTAATTTTTATACGTATAAACAATTAATGGCTTATTATTTGCCATTTTTTGTAATTTAGTTCTCACTTGTGCCATTTTTGTTTTGTCATCAAAAGGCCCAATATAAATTTCATATTTATTTCCTGAGCGATTTACTTCAGTCTGAATATTCGCTAACGCAAGCTGCGTAATTAATTTATTTGCTTGGCTATGAGAGGTTAATTCAAGCATTTTCAAACAGTAAAATTCGGTTCCTTTTAGAGCATTTATTGACTTAGATGCGTTATCAAAAAGCGTGTTAGATTTTAATACTAAACGATCGGCAGCTTCCTGAGTTTTTGCTTGTTTAGCCAGTGTTTTTGTGGCTGCACCTGATAAATTCCCATTTTTAGCAACGTGCAACGCCTCAATTCTTACCTGCCCTATGCCGCGGGAAATTAAGCCAATTTCTTTTGCCGCAGCGTGTGAAAGATCAATTAAACGTTTATCACTAAAAGGCCCACGATCATTAATACGTACGATAACTTTACGATTGTTATGTAAATTTGTCACTAAAGCATAAGAATTTATTGGCAATGTTTTATGTGCTGCAGTAAATTGTTTTGAGTTATAAACATCGCCACTTGCTGTTTTTCGCCCATCAAATTTAAGATGATAATAACTTGCTAAACCTTCTTTAATATAAGATTTGGCTTCATTCCCACTTTTAGTGGTATAAGTTTGCCCTTTTACTGAATAAGTCCTTGGTGCAGGCATTTGAGTTGCGATAGAAAGATTATCCCCTCGAATACCATACATTTTTTGCGTATCAGCCTGCGCAGGAAAAGCTACGCTTATCATAAATAGCAAAAGTGCGGTCAAATTTAACCCAGTTTTTAATTTCATAAAATACTAACGCTTTTCATTTATTCTTTCTTTAAGAAAGAAAAAAATGAAATTAGCTCCTTTTCATAAATTGACTTTTATGCGTATGAATAGACATCAGTAAACCAAAACTTGCCATAATCGCAACATAAGAGGTACCACCATAACTAAATAAAGGTAATGGCACACCCACAACAGGCAAAATTCCGCTTACCATTCCAATATTCACAAATACATAAACAAAGAAAATTAATGTTGTTGCACCAGCAAGAATACGCCCAAAAGAAGTTTGAGCATTTACGGCAATCATTAAACCTCGCACAATAATAAACAAGTAAATCGCCATTAAAATCAAAAAACCAATCATTCCGTGCTCTTCACCCATTACCGCAAAAATAAAATCTGTATGAGGTTCGGGCAAAAATTCTAATTGTGATTGAGTCCCCTGCATCCAGCCTTTTCCGCTTAATCCACCAGAACCAATCGCAATCTTTGATTGTAAAATATGATAGCCAGCACCGAGAGGATCTTTTTCTGGGTCCAATAATGTGAGAACGCGAGTGCGTTGATAATCGTGCATTAGATATAACCACATGATCGGAATAAATCCAGCTAAGCCAATCACTGCAGCTAAAATAAGCCACCAGCTCATTCCTGCTAAAAACACGACAAATAAACCTGACGCACTGACCAAAATTGCTGTGCCTAAATCAGGCTGAATCGCCACAAGCAATGTTGGCAGTAGAATCATTGCAATCGCTATAAATGTTTCACTTAATTTAGGTGGAAGCGGACGATTACCTAAATACACCGCCACCATTAATGGCACAGCAAGTTTTACAATTTCAGAGGGTTGAAAACGAATAAATCCCAGATCAAGCCAACGCTGCGCACCTTTACTTGTCGTGCCAATAGCATCTACTAAGATCAACAACACAAAACCAATTAAATAAAGATAAGGTGCGATGCGTTGGTAAAATCTTGGTGGAAATTGAGCCATTAACAACATAACAATAAATCCAAGTAAAACCTGAATAATTCGGTTATTAAACATCATTTCACTGGCACCTGATGCACTATATAACACCAGCATACCATAAGCCGTTATTGCAAGAAGTCCGATAAACAGCCAAAAATCAATATGCAAACGTTGCCAAACACGCAACCAAAAAGGGATTTTATCTTCCATTTATTTGTTCGCTCTCTTGTGACAAATCTTTTTTTTGCTGAATAGGTACATTATATTTTTCAACTTGTGGTAAACGCTGATTTAAATAGTAATCCATCACTTTACGCGCTAACGGTGCGGCATTACTTGAACCACCACCTGCATTTTCTAAAATCACTGTCACAACCAATCTAGGGTTTTCATAAGGCGCATATGCGGTAAACCATGCGTGATCATGCAATTCTTTTTTCAATCCCACCGCATTGTATTTTTCATTTTCTTTTAAACTAAACACTTGAGCAGTACCAGATTTTCCTGCAACACGATAATTGGCATCTGCAAAGGCTTTTCGCCCAGTTCCATTTGCAGCATTAACAACATTGTACATACCGCGTTTCGCTGCCTCCCAAGCCGTCACTTTAGGTGTACTAATATCAGGATAAATTAACGGATCTTCATAAGGCTCTAGAACTGCCCCCTCAATTGCTTTCATCAAATGCGGCGTATTTACTTTGCCATTATTGACCAATATCGTCGTTGCTTTTGCTACTTGTAGTGGTGTTGCCGTCCAATAACCTTGACCAATCCCAACCGAAATCGTATCGCCTTGTACCCAAGGGCGTTTATAGCGTTTTTGTTTCCATTCTCGAGTTGGCATATTGGCAGCCGTTTCTTCTTGAATTTCAATCCCCGTTGGCATACCAAAACCAAAATCCTTCATCCAATTAGAAAGACGATCAATACCCATATTATAAGCCACTTGATAAAAATAAGTATCAGAGGATTCAGTAATCGCTTTATTCAAATCCGTATCTCCGTGGCCTGTTTTTTTCCAATCACGAAAACGTTTTGTGGAGTTAGGTAATACCCAATATCCCGGATCAAAAATCGTTGTGTTTGGTGTAATCACATTTTCAGTTTGTGCGGCTACTGCAATAAAAGGTTTGACTGTTGAAGCGGGCGGATACGCACCTTGTGTCGCACGACTATAAAGCGGACGAGCAGGATCATTTAATAAACGTTTATAATCTTCGGAGGAAATACCATCAACAAATAAATTATTGTCATAACTTGGTGTAGATACCATCGCTAATACACTACTATCTTTCGGATCAAGCACAACTACAGCACCTTTTAGTCCCGATAAAAGTTCAGTAATATAACGCTGTAATGCTAAATCAATAGTTAAATGAATACTTTTTCCCGCCACAGCAGGTCGGCTACGCAAAGTACGGATTACTTTGCCGCGATTATTAATTTCTACTTCTTCAAAACCCGTGGTACCTTGCAGTATATCCTCGTAATAACGTTCAATACCCAATTTTCCAATATCGTTCGTCCCCGCATAATTCGCAAATTTATCCTCTCGTTTCAAACGTTCTACATCTTTATCATTCATTTTACCTACATAGCCCAAAATATGCGCCATTGTTTCGCCATATAAATAATGGCGTTTGAAATAAGGACGTACCTCTAAACTCGGGTATTGGTAGCCATTTACCGCAAAGCGTGAAATTTGTTCTTCTGTTAAATTCGGCTTTAATAAAATCGGTGTATAACGCGTTCCGCGGAGACGTTCTTTTTTAAAATGTTCAATATCGTTATCCGTCAATCCCACAATGTAGCGTAATTCATCTAAAGTGCGGTCTAAATTTTCAGTTTTTTCCGGCACAATGTATAAACCAAAAAAAGTAAGATTTTCGGCTAATAATTTACCGTAACGATCATAGATTAAGCCACGCGTTGGCGGTAAAGGTAATAATTTAATTCGGTTACCATTAGAACGCGTTCGGTAAGTATCGAAATTAACAATCTGTAGCTGATAAATATTGGTGAATAAAACACCTGTTAGTAGCAAAATCCCCAAAAAAGCCACTAACGTTCGGCGTGCAAAAAGGTTACGCTCCGCTTTTTTATCGCGGAACGGCTCATGAGTTGGCGTATTGAAAAATTTTTTTAAATTCATCTGGCTAAAAATAAGGATGTATTATTCTCGATGATAAGGATGATTAGTAGTGAGCGACCACGCGCGATACAAACTTTCAGCCACTACAACACGAACAAGTGGGTGAGGTAATGTCAATGGCGAAAGCGACCAACTTTGCTCTGCAGCGGCTTTACATTCTGGCGAAAGCCCCTCAGGCCCACCAATCAACAAACAAACATCGCAACCATCATTTTTCCACGCTTCTAATTGCTCGGCTAGCTGCGGTGTCGTCCAAGGTTTACCAGGAATATCTAACGTCACAACTTTGCCTTTTCCACAGGCAGCTAACATCGCCTTACCTTCTTGCTCTAAAATGCGTTTAATATCAGCATTTTTTCCACGCTTACCTGCTGGGATTTCAATCAGTTCAAAAGGCATATCTTTTGGGAAACGGCGTTGATATTCCTCAAAACCCGTTGTAACCCAAGAAGGCATTTTTGTTCCAACAGCAATTAACGTGATTTTCACAAGTCATCCTTATCTAAAAAGTGCGGTTATTTTTCACCGCACTTTACTAATATTTACGCCCAAAGTTTCTCTAATTGATACATTTCACGGGCGTCACGTTGCATGATATGTACGATAGCTTGACCAAGATCCACTACAATCCAATCTGCAGTATTTTTACCCTCTTCACCAAAAGTTTCAAAACCTGCTTTTTTACATTCTGTAATTAAATTATCTGCCATTGCAGAAACTTGGCGGCTCGATGTACCCGTGCAAATAATCATATTATCCGTAATCGATGATTTTCCACGTACATCAAAATGTACAATATCTGTTCCCTTTAACCCATCTAAGGTTTCCATCAAAAATTCAACTAACGCCATTTTGTTCTCACTTAGCAATAAAAGTGCGGAATTCTATCATTGAATACCCTCTTGCGCAAAATCCACGCAAAAAATAAGCGCGAAATTAACCGCGCTTTTTATGTCTAAATTGAAATTATTTTTACTATGCTGCCCATAATAACACTGCCAATAACTGTGGCGACATTATTCGCAAGAACATCACTAACGGATACACAGTGGCATAAGAAAGTGCTGCAGCACCGTTATCTTCTTTAATTTCATTAGCAAATGCTAAAGCGGGAGGATCCGTCATTGAACCTGCAAGTAAACCACAGATTGTAAGGTAATTCAGTTTGCCATATAGACGAGCCAAAATACCGGTAATCATTAATGGAATAAAGGTGATAAAAATACCGTATCCCATCCATTCAAGTCCCGAACCATTCACTAAAGTATCAAAGAAACTTCCGCCTGATTTTAAACCGACCACAGCCAAGAAAAGAACAATCCCAATTTCGCGTAACGCCAAGTTAGCACTAGGCGGCATAAACCAGTAAAGTTTACCAATCGTGCCAATTCTCGCTAAGATTAACGCAACCACCAATGGCCCGCCAGCAAGCCCTAATTTTAACGCAACAGGGAAACCTGGAATATAGAATGGAATCGAACCAACGAGTACTCCTAAACCAATGCCGATAAACACAGGTAACATTTGCACTTGAAGCAATTTTTGTTGTGCATTACCAATGACTGAAATAGCCTGATTTAGTACATCACTGCGTCCGACCATATGTAGCACATCGCCAAATTGCAGTGTGGTATTTCCCGTTGGAACTAACTCAATCCCTGCACGATTTAAACGTGAAATCACAACCCCATATTTTTGATGAATGCCTAAGGCACGGATCTTTTTGCCTAATACTTTTTCATTCGTTACCACCACACGCTCAGAACGAATTTCGCCACTATAGGCAACAGTTGGTGCATCAACTTCGTATCCGATAATTAAACGCATTTTGGCAAGCGAATTATCATCGCCCACTAATTGCAAAATATCGTTGATACGAATTTCAGTACTTGCCTTTGGAACAATTTCCATATCATCGCGTTTTAAACGTGAACATACGACTTCTTCATCACTAAATCCAGGAATTTGAATTAACGTCAGACCATCTAAATTTTGGTTCGTCACTTTTAAAGAAATATTATGTAAACTTTCTTTATCTTGACTGCTCTCCGCATTAAAACGTGCCGCTTCATCGTCCACTTTGACTTTAAAAAATAAGCGGATTAACCACATTGCAAGCAAAATACCGCAAATCCCGAATGGATAAGCCATTGCATAAGACACCCCCATAGTCACAGTGGTTTGAGGCACCCCTAATTCTGCTAAAATTTGCTGCCCTGCCCCCAACGCTGGCGTATTAGTAACAGCACCAGAATAAATACCTAAGGCAATATCCAGTGGAACATCCGCAATTTTATGTACAAGAACCACGGCAATTGACCCCAGCACAATAATCAAAATGGCAAAGGCATTTAGCTTTAAACCAGATTTTCGTAAAGAAGAAAAAAAGCCCGGCCCCACCTGAATACCAATAGTATAAACAAATAAAATTAAACCAAATTCTTGCACAAAATGCAGCGTATGCGCATCCAGTTTCAAGCCATATTGATTAGTGAAATGGGCAACAATAATGCCGCCAAACAGCACGCCACCAATGCCAAGCCCAACCCCGCGGATCTTCCAATGCCCGATCCATAAGCCGATTACGGCGACGAGGGCAAGAAGGCTAATCGTGATCGCAATATCACTCATATTGACCCCTTAAAAATGAAATTTAACTCCTTTGGATTATATCCAAGTTACTTTTTGAAAACCTTAACCAAACTCAAAAAATGATACGTTCGTCACATTTTTTCTTGCGAAATTGAGCATAGACTCTACAATACCGAAAATTTTTGACCCTTTTACAAAAAGTGCGGTTATTTTTCACCGCACTTTTATCTCGGATGGAATATTTATGGATTACAGCCAAGAAGCCATTACTTCTCTTATTTGGATTTTACAAACGCTAGCCATCACCTCAGTCGTCTTTAGTTTTGGCATTTTTCTTTTGGTGCGTTTTACTCAATGGGGAAGACAATTTTGGATGTTTGCAGGTGGTTATCTTTCGCCTAAACGTAGCATTAAACCTATCTTATTCTTTCTACTTATTGTTGCAATGACGCTACTTAGCGTACGTATCAGCCTTGTACATTCTGAGTGGTACAAAAATATGTACACATCATTGCAAGAATTTAATGAACATGTATTTTGGCAACAAATGGGCTTGTTCTGTGTCATTGCCGCAAGTTCTGTTTCAGCAGCATTAGTAAGCTATTATTTAGAGCAACGTTTCGTCATCAACTGGATTGAATGGCTTAACGAACAGCTTGTTGATAAATGGATGGCACATCGTGCCTATTACAAAACACAATATTTATCAGAAAATCTTGATAACCCCGATCAACGTATTCAACAAGATGTGCAATCTTATGTAAAAACCACGCTTTCTTTAAGCACTGGTGTCATTGATGCGGTAACCTCTATGATCTCTTATACGATTTTATTATGGGGATTAGCAGGTCCAATGATGGTACTTGGCGTGGAAATTCCGCATATGATGGTATTTTTAGTGTTTGGTTATGTCATCTTCACAACCCTCATCGCATTTTGGCTCGGTCGTCCATTAATATCCTTGAATTTTATTAATGAACTCCTAAACGCAAACTATCGTTATTCTTTAATTCGAATAAAAGAATATGCCGAAAGCATTGCTTTTTATGCGGGCGAAAAAGTCGAAAAAAATCAGCTTTATCAGCAGTTCAATGCCGTCATTCATAATATGTGGATTATTGTATTTAGAACACTAAAATTTTCAGGATTTAACTTAGTCGTAAGCCAAATTTCCGTGGTTTTTCCATTGTTAATTCAAGTTGGACGTTACTTTGAAAAACAAATAAAACTTGGCGATCTAATGCAAACCTTACAAGTATTTGGTCAGTTACACGCAAATCTTTCCTTCTTCCGCAATACTTATGATAATTTTGCAAGCTATAAAGCAACGCTAGATCGTTTAACTGGGTTCTGTTATGCCATTGAAAAAGCAAATAATAAATCACAAACACAGATCCACAATCATCCAACAGATGTGATTTTCAAAAATTTAAGTATTCAAAATCCATTAGGTCATACACTAATTAAACATCTAAACATTACCTTACCGCAAGGAACAAGTTTGCTTATTCAAGGAAAATCTGGAGCAGGAAAAACCACGCTTTTACGCACCATTGCGGGGCTTTGGAGCTATGCCGAGGGGGAAATAAATTGCCCTACGCACAATCAGCTTTTCTTGTCACAAAAGCCGTATGTGCCACAAGGAAATTTAATGTCAGCATTAGCTTATCCAAATAACGCTGACAATATTTCACATACACAAGCTGTAGAAATATTAAATAAAGTACAATTAGGACATTTGGCTGAACAATTAGAAAAAGAACAAGACTGGACGCGTATTCTTTCTCTTGGCGAACAACAGCGTTTGGCGTTTGCACGATTAATTCTACACAAACCAGCGGTGGCATTTTTAGATGAAGCCACAGCTAGTATGGATGAAGGTTTAGAATTTTCGATGTATCAATTGTTACAACAAGAACTACCACAAACGACAATCATCAGTGTGGGACACCGTTCAACCCTTAAAACCTTACATCAACAACAGTTAATTCTGCAAGACAAAGGGCAATGGCAAGTGCTATAAAAAACGCTAAAAAACACTGTAATCGCAACGCTTTTTTTGATACATTTAGTGCAATTTTTTGTATGTTTGACAAAGTCATTTTCTATTTTTTGTCAAACAAAACTAACTTTCATTTTAAACGGTATAATTATGTTATTTAAAAAAATTCGTGGGTTGTTTTCAAACGATCTTTCTATTGATTTAGGCACAGCTAATACTTTAATTTATGTCAAAAGACAAGGTATTGTACTTGATGAACCCTCTGTTGTTGCGATTCGTCAAGATCGCGTAGGCACATTAAAAAGCATTGCAGCTGTGGGTAAAGAAGCTAAATTAATGTTAGGTCGTACTCCCAAAAGTATTGTAGCAATTCGTCCGATGAAAGATGGCGTTATTGCAGACTTTTTTGTGACAGAAAAAATGTTGCAATACTTTATCAAACAAGTTCATAGCGGTAATTTTATGCGTCCAAGCCCGCGTGTATTAGTATGTGTGCCAGCTGGTGCAACACAAGTAGAACGCCGCGCAATTAAAGAATCAGCAATCGGTGCTGGTGCGCGTGAAGTATATTTAATTGAAGAACCAATGGCAGCTGCAATTGGGGCTAAATTACCCGTTTCTACTGCAGTTGGTTCTATGGTAATTGATATCGGTGGTGGTACGACAGAAGTGGCTGTAATTTCCTTAAATGGTATCGTATATTCTTCTTCCGTGCGTATCGGTGGTGACCGTTTCGACGAGGCGATTATTTCTTATGTTCGCCGCACTTTTGGCTCGGTTATCGGAGAACCTACCGCCGAACGCATCAAACAAGAAATTGGTTCTGCTTATATTCAAGAAGGTGACGAAATTAAAGAAATGGAAGTACACGGACATAATTTAGCCGAAGGTGCGCCACGTTCATTTACTTTAACATCACGTGATGTCCTAGAAGCCATTCAACAACCATTAAACGGTATTGTAGCAGCGGTTCGAACCGCACTTGAAGAATGCCAACCAGAACACGCAGCAGACATTTTCGAACGTGGTATGGTATTAACTGGTGGCGGTGCTTTATTACGTAATATTGATATTTTACTTTCTAAAGAATCTGGTGTCCCTGTTATCATCGCAGAAGATCCATTAACCTGTGTTGCTCGTGGTGGTGGCGAAGCATTAGAAATGATCGATATGCACGGCGGCGATATTTTTAGTGATGAAATTTAATTAGAATATGAACAAAAAGTGCGGTTAAAAATAACCGCACTTTTCCTTTCATTTTTTTCATTCAACAAGAGAAAGTTTAATGAAACCCATTTTCGGCAAAGCCCCTCCCCTAGGTATTCGTCTGCTTATCGCTATCTTTGCATCTATTGCCTTAATTTTAGCTGATGGACGTAATAGCTCAATAACGAAAGCACGTAGTGCAATGGAAACAGCAATAGGCGGTTTATATTATCTTGCAAATAGCCCTAGAAGCATCTTAGATGGCATTTCAGAAAATCTTGTTGATACCAATAAATTACAAATTGAAAACAAAGTACTACGCCAACAGCTTTTGGAAAAAAATGCAGATTTACTTTTACTTGATCAACTCAAAGTTGAAAATCAGCGATTACGTCTTTTATTAAATTCTCCGTTAAGAACCGATGAATACAAAAAAATTGCCGAAGTTCTTACTGCAGAAACAGATATTTATCGCCAACAAATTGTTATTAATCAAGGCAAAAAAGACGGTGCTTATGTAGGTCAGCCTGTCATTGATGAAAAAGGCGTCATTGGACAAATTATTTCCGTGGGCGAAAATACTAGCCGAGTACTGCTACTCACAGACGTAACACACTCAATTCCAGTGCAAGTTCTACGCAATGATGTTCGTGTTATTGCGAGTGGGACTGGGCATACCGATGAACTAAGCCTCGATAACGTGCCTCGTTCCGTTGATATAGAAAAAGGCGATCTTCTCGTAACCTCTGGGCTTGGTGGACGTTTTCTTGAAGGCTATCCCGTAGCTGTTGTACAAAGCGTTTCGCGTGATAGCTCTAATTACTTTGCAATAGTTAAAGCTAAACCTTTAGCTTTATTAGAACGTTTACGTTATGTACTTTTACTTTGGCCAAGTAACCTAGATATATCAAAAGTAAAATCAATGTCGCCAGAAGAAGTTCGCAATCTGGTACAAAAACGTTTAGAAAGCCAAGCTAATGAAGCAAATTATAGAGTGAAAAAAACACCCTTAACAGAAAAAGACTTTCTAGAAAATGAAGAAAAAACCATTATTGAACCAGATATTCCAACAGATTTTCTTCAAAATGAAGAAGATCTTCCCATAGAACAGCAAGAAGAAAGGATAGAAGACTAATGCAAACACGATTTATTTTACAATGGTTCACTATTTTAAGCTTCTTTGTTATTGCCTTTGTATTAGAACTTGCACCTTGGCCAGTTGGTTTCCAAATGCTAAAGCCTGCGTGGCTTGTACTTGTATTACTTTATTGGGTATTAGCTATTCCCAATAAAGTAAGTATAGGCTGGTCATTTTTACTCGGATTAACTTGGGATTTAATATTAGGCTCTACATTAGGCGTTCACGCTCTCGTACTTTCTACGAGCATGTACATCATTGCCAAAAACTATTTAATTCTGCGAAATTTATCACTTTGGTTCCAAAGTTTATTGGTTGTACTTTTCGTCTTCATTATAAGATTACTTATTTTCTTAGTTGAATTTTCACTCCATACTGCCTTTTTTCATTGGCAAGCCATCTTAGGCGCATTCGCTTCTGGTTTACTATGGCCGTGGGTATTTTTATTAATGCGCAAAATACGCAGAAAAGTTAAATTACATTAAAAAAGAGAGATAACTCTCTCTTTTTTATGATTTATGAATGTTTCAAACACCTAATTCAATGGCTTATTGCTATCCAGTAAAGAATCACATTCCCAACCGATATACTCTCCCGAAAATTGTTCAGCCAATTTTTCAAAACGTTCTACTTGTTCAAAAATTTCGCTATTTTCTAATGAAATTTCTTGCTCTAATTTTACCAAGAAATAAGGTTCGTCATCTTCATTAAACTGAATCGCTTGTGCAGAATATTGTAATGTCGTGAAAGAATAATCCCCTAAACTAAGCTCATCCATAAAAGGGAACATTTTCTGCTCTTCATCAAAATGAAAACTATGCTCTACTAAATAGGTATCACTTAAATTACGACCTTTACTTTTTAATAAATCAAGCAATTCTTCCGTTGCATTTAACTTAATCTCCAATGGAGAAGCGAGCAAAAAGTCAAAATAAGTATCCCAAATTAAATCCTTTTGCACATTAATATCTTTAACAAAATCAATTTGCTGTAAAGTTTCTACAATAAGATTTTCGTGCTTACAATAAAAATGTATTTTTATTTGAGAATTACAAATAAAATGCCCCGCAAAAAATACATTTGGAAGTGCGGTTAGTTGTGTCAAAATTTTAAATACACGGTTAATTAACTTATCGTATTCAACTTCTGAGGGTAAACCCGTTTCATCATCAGCCTGATAATCAATAGTAAACTGCACTATTTTATCGAGACCTTTACCGTGATATTTTTCAACATCTTCAATATTTGCGGTAAACACGGCAGGCATACCATTCACAGTAGAACGATAATTCTGCCAATTTGCCATATCCATTTCGCTTTCCTATTTAAATTCAGCCCAAATCGGTGCGTGATCAGACGGTTTTTCCATTGCTCGAATATCTAATGCAATGCCCACATCGACACATCGTTCAGCTAATTTTTGGCTTATCAAAATATGATCAATTCGTAAACCTCGATTATCATCAAAACCTTTAGAACGGTAATCAAACCACGAGAATTTATCATTTGCTGTTGGGTTCAGCTTACGAAAACTATCTTCTAATCCATAATCATACAAACGTTGATACCACGCTCTTTCTTCAGGTAAGAAAGAACATTTACCTGTGCGTAACCAACGTTTACGATTTTCATCTCCGATACCAATATCTAAATCACTTGGGCTAATATTCATATCGCCCATAATTAAAATCGGATTAGATCTGTCGTGTTCTTTTTCTAAATACTGTTGAAGATCTGCATAAAATTTCTCTTTAGCTGGAAATTTAGTCTCGTGCGCACGGCTTTCCCCCTGTGGGAAATAGCCATTAATGACGGTCAATAAACCAAATTCAGTTTCCAGATCAGCCATAATAATGCGTTTTTGTGCATCTTCATTGTCAGTTGGAAAACCACGACGAATCACTTTAGGTTCTTGTTTAGTCAATAATGCTACTCCATAATGACCTTTCTGACCATGATGAAATACGTGATAACCTAAGTTTTCTGTAATTTCATAGGGAAAAGCCTCGTCAGCAACTTTAATTTCCTGTAAGCCAATCACATCTGGCTGATATTTTTCAATAATGGCTTCAAGTTGATGTGGGCGAGCACGTAACCCATTTATATTGAAAGAAATAAATTTCATTTTTGTTCCTATTAAAGAGTGAAATTGGCTTTATTATACAGAGATTTCTATTTTGATAAAAACGGCTTTGTCAGATAAACCTGAATTTGCTCAAATACTGTAGGCTTAATCCAAAATTGACCTTGAGAAGGTAAACAAGTGACCGAAATAAAATCATTTAGATAATCAAATTCCAATTGAGTAGCGTGCAAATAAGTGCGGTCAATTTTTTCTGTGTTTTTACCATAAAGCCCATCGCCTAAAATCGGGCTACCTAAACTTTTCATCGCAACACGTAATTGATGCGTTTTCCCCGTTTGTGGTTTTAAAATAAATAAACGTAAATTAGGTTCACAGCTTACACTTGCAAAACGTGTAATTGCTGGATTTTCTTTGGTTTGACAAAGTTTCCATGCACCCTCTCGGGATTTCTTCATATCCCCGATAATCAAACCTTGTTTCTTTTTAGGCTTTTGGTTACTTAATGCCAGATACGTTTTATGTATTTTATGTTCAGAAAAAAGTCGTGAAAATTCAGCCGCACTTTCAGCATTTAACGCCAGAATTAACAAACCTGAAGTTACTTTATCTAAGCGATGAACCAACCATACTTTAGGCACATTCAGTTGTTTTGCAACAAGTTCTGTTAAGCCTTGCTCTTCTTGATCTTTATGAACGCTAATACCCTCAGACTTGTTGATAATAATAAAATCGCTATGTTGATAAACAACCTCGATTTCCATCAGATTTGCTCCTTTTTGTAAATTTTATTTTTACCGAGAACAATATCTTTTACCGAACTAAGTAATTCCTGTTGAATATGTGAGAGTTTTGGTTTTTCGTTTAATTGAAATGCTAACGGACGACAAAGTTCCATTGCTTTCACGCCTAATCTAGCAGTGAGTAATCCCACACCAATTCCTTGAGCGATACGTGTAGATAATTTTGCTGTCACATCTTGAGAAAGCCAATCCATTCCAATATCTTGTGCCACTTCGGTTGCTCCAGCAAAAGCGATATTGACCAATACCATTCTTAACAATCTAATACGTGAAAAATACCCTAATTCAATCCCATAAATTTCAGCAATCTTATTCATTAATCGAAGATTGCGCCACGCGATAAAAAACATATCCACTACAGCAAGTGGACTAATCGCGACAATCACAGCTGATTCAGCTGCCATTTTACTAATCAATTTTTTAGCTTGTGCATCAAAAGAAGACAAAACATGACGACTGAATAAATGAGCAATTTCTTGCGCCGAATAAGCTTCATTTAATTGGTGTTGCCATTGAATTACCGCTGGAGAATCATTTTCCAAACCTAAAGATTCTGCAATATCTAAGCAAAGAATTTTACTTTTTTCTGCGTTATGAACGGAAAAAACATCGCCATTTTTTACCGCACTTTCTAACCAAATCTGCTGACTTTGTTGTTGCCATTGCTCACGTTTTTTTAAACGAACTAAACGTCGCCACTCGCCAATAATCTCTTTAATCCCCAATAAAATGATAATCAAACTGACTAAAGCAAAAGCAAGATAAATCCATTGATGTTGTTGATAGCTATCCCAAATCCACTGCATGGATTGTGCAACCGTCGCCAAGCCAAATAAAAGTGCGGTAAATTTTAATAAAGTTTTTCTAAAACTGGATTTTGGTTTCAATGCTTGTTCAAGTTGAGCATCAAGTAACTCTCCATCCAACGCTTCATCTAGCTTTGCTTCCATATTATGGAATTCTTGCTTGGGCTGATAGTGTTCTTCCTCTACATTAACTGAATGTTCAAAAATTTGTTTTTCCATTGCCTATTCCAAAAAATAACCCCACTAAATAGTGGGGTCATAAAGTCAAAATTCAATCATTATTCATCACTTGAAAAGATAGAAAGTAATCTTAATAAACTCAAGAATAAATTGTAGATTGAAACATAGATGTTCACGGTTGCGCGAATGTAATTTGTTTCTCCACCGTGAATAATATTACTGGTTTCATACAAAATGGTCATTGTTGAGAACACTACAAATAATGCACTAATTGCGACCGATAACGCAGGAATTTGGAAGAAGAAACTCGCCACCATACCAAGCAATAACACAATAAATAATGCGAACATTGCGCTTGATAAAAATGACATATCTTTTTTCGTAGTCAATACATAAGCGGAACACGCAAAAAATACGATAGCAGTTCCTGCGAATGCAAGCATAATCAAATCTTCCATTCCACGTGCCACATACATATTTAAAATTGGCCCGATGGTGTATCCCATAAATCCAGTGAAAGCAAAGGCCGCCAAAATACCAGCAGGGCGATCAGCTAATTTATTGGTTAAGAAAAGTAAGCCATAAAAACCCACTAGTAACACAATAATATTTGGATAAGGCAAGTTTAAGCTCATTGAAATAAACGCAACAACCGCTGAAAAAGCCATTGTTAATCCCAGTAAAAAATACGTGTTACGCAACACTTTATGTGTGCTGAGTAACGATTCTTTTTGAGCATCCACAATAAGACGTGATTGCATAAAAGCTCCTTGTAAAATAAATAAAAAGTCTTCTGTAAAGTAAGGGCTAGGGATAAAAAAGTCAATGGTATTAATGGAATTAATTTCATCAAAATGAATAAATTATCATCATCTAAAGTTAAATCATCAAATTTCTATTTACATCAATAAAATATTCATTATACTACGCCCATCAATCACGGAGGAATGGTCGAGTGGTTGAAGGCACCGGTCTTGAAAACCGGCGAGGGTTTACGCCCTCCTAGGGTTCGAATCCCTATTCCTCCGCCATCAGAATTAAGAAATCCCTAAGTCACACGGCTTAGGGATTTTTACTTTGTATTACGTTATTTGGTCAATCCATTCACTAGTGAAATAACAGTCTGAATATCGCTATCAAACAATTTTCCTTCTTTCACAAATTTTACTTTTCCCGTTTTGTCTAACACGATAATTGCACTATCTTTAGAATTTAATCCCCAAGCATTTTTTACCGCACTTTTATCATCTAACACAACTTGACTATGTGGATTTTCCTGTTTGCCTTTTTGTGCACTATTTTTTACAAACATACCTGTACCAACAATCGCATCATCCGCATTAATAATAGTGGTTGTTTGGTATTTTACAGGATTAAAATGGGATGCTTTTATCGCATCAATCATCGACTGATTTTTCTCTTTTGCAGCCGTTCTACCCGCTAAATGATGAACAACACGCACTTTACCCGCTAATTCCGCAGAACCCCAAGGTTGAAACGCAGTATCTTTTCCTGAAAGCACAATTTCACCGTACTCCGTTACTTGCACTGCTGGTAAAGATTGCTCTAATTGCAAATTGTGTGCCCAAGTTGAACTACTAAACATTACGCCACAAACTAAGGCAAGAATTTGTTTTTTCATACATTTTCCTCAAAAATTTATCAAAAACTTTCACGCTTTGGCGAAAGACATCTTTTTGCTATACTCGTGCGCCTATTATATGTAATCAAGAAGGAAAACCCAATGGATCAAATGCCTAATTGCCCAAAATGTCAAAGTGAATACGTTTACCACGATTCAATTAATTTTGTTTGCCCTGATTGCGGTAATGAATGGGATAATAATGAAATTCAAGAATCAGATGACGATCAACTAATCGTAAAAGACAGCAATGGGAATTTGCTTGCAGAAGGCGACAATGTACTTTTGATTAAAGATTTAAAATTAAAAGGTTCATCAGAAGTATTGAAAAAAGGTACAAAATTCAAAAACATCCGCTTAGTAAATGGCGATCATAATGTCGATTGCGGCAAAATCATGTTGAAATCTGAGTTTTTGAAAAAGGCTTAATCGAAAAAACGCGGTCTAAATAGACCGCACTTTGCACTTTAAAGAAATAAATTTATTTAATAATCTCAATCACTTCTCTGACTAATCGTCCAATTTCATCCCAATTTTTGGATTGAATCAATTTTTTCTCCACAAACCAAGAGCCTCCACAAGCAACAATATTAGGAATAGCAAGATAATCCCTTATGTTATGAAGCCCTATACCACCAGTCGGCATTATCTGTAATTGAGCATAAGGACCGAGCAATGCTTTAATCATTTTCACTCCGCCTGAAGCCTCTGCAGGGAAAAATTTTACCGCCGAAATTCCCATTTCTAATGCAATTTCAATTGCCATAGGATTATTCACCCCTGGTGTTATTGGAAAATTTAAATCTTGACATAATTTCACAATTTTTGGATTAAATCCTGGTGTTACCACAAAATCCGCCCCACTACTTTTAGCTAAAACTACTTGTTCCGCAGTTAAAACTGTACCGGCAGCAATTAAAAAGTCAGGTCTATTTGCACGCAACAAACGGATCGCATCTGCCGCTGCTTCAGAGCGAAAAGTAATCTCTGCCACAGGTAAACCATTTTTAGCCAACGTATCTGCTAGCGGCAAAATATCGTCTGCATTATCCAACGCAATTACAGGCACAATTTTGAGTTCACGAAGTTTTTCAATAATTTGTTGAGTTGTGTATGACATAATTTTCCCTATTTAAAATAATTTTTTGCATTGTTGAAACAAATATCTTCAATCATTTTACCCAGTAATGAAATGTCATTTGGAGCTTCACCTTTTTCAACCCATCCACCAATCATTTCACACAAAATACGGCGGAAATACTCATGGCGAGTGTAAGATAAAAAACTACGTGAATCAGTTAGCATTCCAACAAATTGACTGAGTAACCCTAATTGAGAAAGCTGTTGTAACTGACGTTCCATTCCGTCTTTTTGATCGTTAAACCACCATCCAGAACCAAACTGTATTTTCCCTGCAATACCATCGCCTTGAAAGTTTCCGATCATACTAGCGATCATTTCATTATCTCGAGGATTTAAGCAATATAAAATAGTTTTAGGCAGTTGATTTTCCTTATCCATTGCATCTAACAAACGAGAGAGGGGATATGCATAAGTTCGATCACCAATGGAATCAAAGCCACTATCTGCACCGAGTAAAGCAAACATTCGACTATTATTGTTACGTATTGCACCAATATGCATTTGCATTACCCAGTGACGTTTACAATATTCCGAAGCCAACCAGACTAAAATTGCAGTACTAAATTGAGCAACTTCTTCTTCCAAGAGCGGTTGATTTTGCAAACGTTTTTGTAAAATACTATTCAATACTGATTCATCTGGAATAGCTGAAAAACGGACAATTTCCATACCATGATCAGCAGATTTACAACCTTGAGCATCAAAATATTCGAGACGTTTTAACAACGCTTTTTTTAAATCTGCAAACGTATAAATATCTACATCTGCAATTTCACTTAACTGTACAAGGTAGTCATTAAATTGTGGCAACTCAATTTTGAATACTTTATCAGGTCGCCAACTTGGTACAACATCAATATCAAAACTTTCATCATTCTTGATTGCTTGATGATATTGCAAAGAATCAATGGGATCATCTGTTGTCCCCACTAATTTCACGTTCATTTTCTGCATAATGCCTCGCGCAGAAAATTCAGGTTGTTGCAACATTTCATTACATTGATGCCAAATTTTTTCCGCATTTTGCGGATTAAATAACATATTGGTTATACCAAAAGGACGGCGTAATTCTAAATGTGTCCAGTGATAAATTGGATTACCAATACAAAGGGGGACTGTTTTCGCCCAAGCCAAATATTTTTGATAGTTAGTAGCCTTCCCTGTAATCAATTCTTCTGGTACTCCAGCTGTACGCAAAGCTCGCCATTTGTAGTGATCACCCTCTAGCCAAATTTCAGCTAAATCATTAAATTGACGATTTTCCGCCACTTCTCTTGGATTTAAATGACAGTGATAATCAAAAATAGGTTTATTTTTGGCATAATCATGATAGAGAATTTTTGCTGTATCCGTTGAAAGAAGGAAATTTTCATCCATAAATTGCTTCATTTTGCCCTCCTATACTCCACTATACGCAGAAAAACCGCCATCAACAGGTAAAACTACGCCATTGACAAAAGCAGAATAATTTTCATCTATTAAGAAAAGTAATGCACCGAGCAATTCTTCTGACTCACCAAAACGTCCCATTGGTGTGTTAGTGAGGATTTTATTTGCTCTATCTGTTGGTTTTCCTTCAGTATCAAATAATAAAGTGCGGTTTTGATTACTAACTAAAAATCCTGGTGCGATAGCATTACAACGAATACCAACTTTTGAGAAATATACAGCAAGCCATTGAGTAAAATTACTGATTGCAGCTTTTGCACCAGAGTAAGCAGGTATCTTTGTAAGTGGTGTAAAGGCATTCATACTGGAAATATTAATAATATTTGCCCCTTGTTTACCAAGCATATCTTTTGAAAAAACTTGGGTTGGTAATAATGAACCTAAGTAATTGAGATTAAATACAAATTCTATACCAGATTTATCTAAATCAAAGAATGTTCTTGTCGTTTCATTTAAATCAAATTGATGGAACTCATTATCTGTTGTCGCTTTTGGATTATTCCCACCAGCACCATTAATTAAAATATCACAAGTGCCAAAATCAATAGCTATTTGATCACGCACTTCTTTAATATTTTCAAGTTCTAACACATTAGTTTTATAAGCTTTTGCTTTTCCACCTGATTGGTTAATTTCTTTTGCTGCTTTGTCTGCTGCCTCGAAATTCAAATCTAACAAGGCAATATTAGCTTTAGTATACGCTAACTGCTTAGCTAGAAATGAACATAGCACTCCGCCAGCCCCCGTGATTATAATTAGTTTATTTTCTAAGTTATGGTTTGCTGCAATATTCATAGTAAACTCCATTAATTAAATTCAGATTGAAGATGAGACGTTGCGACTTTATCTATAATCGCACCTTTATATTGAATGATGATGCCAGCAATACGATTGCCTTGCTGACAACAAGTTTCGAGAGGTTTATTTCGTAAATAACCGTTCAGAAATCCAGCATTAAAAGAATCACCAGCAGAGGTTGTATCTACCACATTTAAAATAGGTTCAGTCATCACTTGCCCATATTGAGATAAATACCTATCTGAAAAAATAGCACCATTCTTACCGCACTTCACAATCACTTTTGGTATACCAATTTTATGTAATCGTTCTAAAGTATCCCTAGATGTTTTATCTTTCCATAATGCTTGTTCATCATCAAAAGTCACCAAAGCTATATTAACACTAGGTAAAAGCTGCAAATAACAATCTTGGGCTTCTTCTAATGAATCCCAAAGTGCAGGGCGATAATTACTATCAAAAACAATTTCTGCGCCTTTTTTAGCTAAAGAAGATAATTGCTCAATTAAAAAAGTGCGGTCATTTTTCGGTAAGATTGCTAATGAAATACCACTTAAATAAATCACATCAACTTGCTGAAGTTCTGCAATAACCTTAGCAAAATCCGGATGTTGAACCATATAATGTGCTGCAGATTGATTACGCCAATAAAGGAACGTGCGTTCGCCTTGAGCATCTAATTGGATTAGATAAAGACCTGGTTGATGCTGTTCATCCTGTAAAACCCAATTTGTTTGGATGCCATCAGCTTGCCAATATTTAAGCATTTGTTTACTTAAATTATCAGTTCCTAATGCAGAGACATAATGAACTTGAATCTCTTTTGATGAACTTACTCGACTAAGATAAGTTGCAGAATTTAAGGTATCACCACCATAACTTTGCCACATTTCCGCAAAGGGTTTCCCATTGAGTTCAATCATACACTCGCCGATAAATGCTATTTTTTTCATGATGCAACTTCCTAATAAATCAAGATAACCAATTCATTGGAACAATTACAATTTCAGGAAAAAATACGATCAACATCATAATAATTGCGTACACAAATAAGAATGGAGCAATTCCTTTGGATAATGCTCCTATCCCTAATTTTGATATCCCTGAGCCTACATACAAAACTGTTCCCACAGGCGGTGTTATTAATCCTATAGATAAATTAATCACCATCATGATTCCAAAATACGCAATATCAATATTATATGCTCTTAACACTGGTAATAAGACTGGAACAAAAATTAATACCGCAGGAATTAAATCCATTACACATCCAACAAGTAATAAAAATAGCATTATAATAAACATTAAAATTGTCGGACTATCAGTTAATCCTTTAATCGTTTGGACTAATTCTGTTGGAATTTGAGCAACTGTAATCGCAAAAGCAGATATCATTGCTGATGCAGCAACAAACATTACCATTGATGTTGTTTTGATGGTGCCAATGAAGACGTCTTTTAATTTAGAAAATGTTAAGCCTTTATAAGCAATACTTACTATGCCAGCATAAATTGCAGCAACAACTCCCGCTTCTGTTGGAGTAAAAATCCCTCCTCTTAATCCCACAATAATAATGATAGGTAATAATAAAGGCCAAAATGCTTTTTTAAAAGCAACCCATCTTTCTTTGCCAGTTTGTTTTCTTTCTAGACTTGTATCATTATTTCTATACAAAATTTTCCAAGTAACCCATAATCCAACGACCATTAATAAGCCTGGTACAGTTCCCCCCATAAATAATTTAGTGATGGATGCTCCAGCAGTAATACCGTAAATGATCATAGGAATGCTTGGAGGAATAACAACTGAAATAATACCTGCAGCACAAATTAATCCTGTGGAACGAGCACCATCATATTTTTTAGAAATCATCATAGGAATTAGTATTGCACCTAACGCGGCCGTATCCGCTACCGCAGAACCAGATAACCCTGCAAATATCAACCCAGAAATGATCGCAACATAACCTAAACCACCTTTAATATGACCAACCATACTTGTTGCAAAATTAATGATTCGCTCAGAAATTCCACCATGCTTCATTATTTCTCCAGTAAGCATAAAGAAAGGAATAGCCATCAAAGGAAAATTATTCGTTCCCATCACAAAGTTTTCTGTAATTAATTGCGTATCAAACATATCAAGATGATATAGCATAATACTCGCACTCAACAGCATTGATAGTGCTACAGGTACACCAAGAAATAACAATAAGAATAAACTACACAAAAATAATAGTAACATTATAAGCTCCTATTTATCAGAGGATTCTTTATAATCTTTAATCATGCTAAACATGACAATAAAAAAGTAAGATACGGCAGATATAACAGCAGCTAAATATAAAAAAGATGAAGATATACCTGTAGCTGGCATTTGTTGAGTATAGGTCAAAGACATCAGTTGTAATGCACCATAAGCTATAAAAATCATTGCAATCAGAACGCATATATTTGCAACTATTAAGACTATTTTTCTATACTGCTCAGGTAACGCAGAAATAATAATATCAACAGTAAGATGAGCTTTATCCTTGGCAACAAGGATAATCCCAAAGAAAATCATATATACAAAACAAATCCTAGAAAACTCTTCAGAAAATGCAATTCCAGAATCAAAGAAGTACCTCAAGACAGAATTAAAAAACACGAGAGAAATCATAATAACTAATGCTAAGATAGAAAGATATTCTAATGCTTTGTCTAAATACTTTGCTATTTTCATAAAACAAGCTCCTTCTTTATCCCCCATGAGCAATTTATAAAATTGAACATAGGGGATCTTATTAATTATTTAGCTTCGTTAATTTTTTGGACTACATCCTTAGCCCAATCATATTTTTTATAAAAACTATCATAAAGCACCTTAGATGCATTCACCATGTCATTTTTAAATGCTTCACTTGGTACGATAATTTCATTTCCATGTTTAGCTAGATAATCTTTAACTTCTAATTCTGTTTTAATTGCTAATTCCCACTCTTTCTCTTGATACAATTTAGCTGCTTTTTCAAAAATAATTTGATCTTCTTTTGGAATTTTATTCCAAGTTTTTAAGCTAATTTGTAATAATCCTGGAGAGAAAATATGGTTACTTTGGATAATATATTTTTGTACTTCATATAACCCAGAGTCTTTAATTAACATATACGGATTTTCTTGACCATCAATTACCTTTTGTTCTAATGCAGTAAAAACTTCACTGAGCGGCATGCTTTGTGGATTTATATTCATTGCTTTAGCCCAATCAACAAAAAGTGAATTCAGCGGAACTCTTAAACGTAAACCTTTAAAATCGTCAAATTTCTCTAATTTTTTATTAGATGAAATAACACGAAATCCATTCATACCATAGGCAAGTAATTTAATTCCATACTTCTCCATTTTTTGACCAATTTTATTTGCGATTGGAGATTCCAATACTTTTTTAGCCTCTTGATTATCCTTAAATAAATAAGGCCATTCCCAAACTCCAAAAATAGGATCTACATTTTGCAATAATAAACCTGTAATACCTGCTTCTATAGTGCCATTACGTAATCCATTTACAATTTGATCTTCACCGCCAAGTTGATTATTAGGATAAAGTCTAATCTCATATCTATGATTTGTTTCATTTTCAATTGTTTTCTTAAAATATTCCTGTAATGCAATATGTGATGGATGTATATCAGAATTATAATGTCCTAACTTAATAATTGTTTTTCCAAATGCACTGCTACTAAACAATATACTTGAAGCAAGTAATAATTTACCTAAGCTTTTAATTGACTTCATAACTTTCTCCTTATTGATTATGTTTTTTAGAAAACTGCATTAATTTTTAAATAATTTTCTGGATGATCAGATAAATCAGAAATAAAACTAGGAATTTCTTCAAATTTGATACACTTAGTAATGATATGAGATGCATTAATTTTATTAGTAGCAAGCATATCCAATGCCTCCTCAAATTCCCCCTTGCTTGTTCTAGAACCATAAATATTCAATTCTTTAAAGGTAATTAAATTTGTTGGTAATGGAGTTTCTGTTTTTGGCCATCCTGTTAAAGCAATTCTTCCTGCAAAGGAGGTATAATGCAGAGTATTTTTGATAGAAATATTAGCACCAGATGCCTCCATAACAACTTCTGCCATACGACCACTTGTAATTTCCTTAATTCTTTTAATGTCATCCTCCTTATGCGGATTTACAATATGTTCAATTCCCAAGGATTTTGCATACTCAAGACGTTGTTCTAATATATCAACTAAAATTGGGATTGCTCCATATTGAACCGCTGCTAATGCTGCCATTAATCCAATTGCACCAGCTCCAATAATTACTATGTGTTCCCCTGATTTTAAAGTTGTTCTATGTAAAGCATGTAAAGCTATTGTTAAAGGTTCAGCTAAAGGTAATTGATGAATCGGTAGGTTATCTGGGACTTTAGTTAAAAGATGAGCGGGATGTCTAATTACCTCTTGCATACCTCCATCAATATGAACACCAATTACCTTTAATGATTCACAACAATTGGTTCTACCAATTGAACAAGGATAGCATTGACCACAAAAAACATAAGGATCAACAATTACTCGGTCTCCAACCCTCACCCTATCCGGCATACCAATTCCACTTTCAATTACTCTCCCTACAATTTCATGCCCAAGTATTCTTGGATAAGTTACTAATGGATTAGTTCCTCTATATGCACCAATATCAGAACCACAAATCCCCATTGATTCTACCTGAATAAGTACATCATTATCACTTTTCTCGGGATAAGGCACTTCTTTAACAACTACATTGTTTGGTTTTTCTAAGCATATTGCTTTGATTCGCTCCTTCATTTTTAGACTCCTTATATGCCATTGACAGAATAAAATTACTTGTTATGTTTAACTATGATATGATTATGAAACATAAAAACTCTTTTTGGAATACCAAATATCTATTTTTGTGAGCCGTATCACAAAAATAAAAAATTGGAATACCAATTTAAGGAAAAATATGGAAAATATAGTAAATAGAACATATACCCGAATCGGTCAATTGCTAAAACAAGATATTTCTCAAGGAATTTATAGCATTGGAGACAAACTCCCTACAGAACGAGAAATTTCTGAAAAATTTGGTGTAAGTAGAACTATTGTTAGAGAAGCAATGGTTATGTTAGAAGTAGAAAAATTAGTAGAGGTAAAAAAAGGGTCAGGCGTTTATGTAGTAAGAACCCCCGAATCAATACATATGGAACATTCAGATTTACCAGATGTAGGTCCATTTGAACTTTTACAAGCTAGACAACTATTAGAAAGTAGTATTGCTGAATTCGCAGCGTTACAAGCGACTAAAAAAGATATTTTAAATTTAAAACAAATACTGAATCGAGAGAAAGAATTACTTACTCAGAATCAAGATGACTATAGTGCAGACAAAGATTTTCATTTGGCACTTGCAGAAATTACACAAAATGATGTGTTAGTCAAATTACAAGAACAATTGTGGCAATATCGCTTTAATAGTGCGATGTGGGCACAATTACATTCTCGTATTTTACAAAATGATTATCATCATTTATGGATAGAAGATCATCAAACAATTTTATCTGCTATTCAAAAGAAAAATGCTAATGAAGCTAGAAAAGCTATGTGGCAACACTTAGAAAATGTAAAAGTAAAATTATTTGAATTATCTGATGTAGAAGATCCACATTTTGATGGATACCTATTCAATACAAATCCAGTTGTTGTAGGTATCTAAATACTTGTAATAACATAGGAGTTAAAAATGGAACAAGCATGGCGTTGGTATGGACCAAAAGATCCTGTTTCTTTATCTGATATTCGTCAAGCAGGCGCAACTGGTATAGTCACTGCACTTCACCATATTCCTAACGGTGAAGTGTGGAGTATCGAAGAAATTAAAAAACGCAAAACTGAAATAGAGAATGCTGGTTTAAGCTGGTCAGTAGTGGAAAGTGTACCAGTTCATGAAGAGATTAAAACTCAGACTGGAAATTATCAAAAATGGATTAATAACTATAAACAAACTCTTCGCAATCTTGCTCAATGCGGAATTGACACTGTTTGTTACAATTTTATGCCTGTTTTAGACTGGACTCGTACTGATCTCGCTTATGAATTACCAGATGGTTCTAAAGCATTGCGCTTTGATCATATCGCTTTCGCAGCATTTGAACTTCATATTTTAAAACGTCCTGATGCAGAAAAAGCCTATAATCAAGAAGAACAAGTTGCAGCAAGAACCTATTATGACAAGATGTCAGAGCAAGATATAACGCAATTAACGCGTAATATTATTGCGGGCTTACCCGGTGCAGAAGAAGGTTATACTCTTGATGAATTTCAAACTCAATTAGATCGCTATAAAGATATTTCACCCGAAAAATTCCGTACGCATTTGGCTTATTTTTTAAATGAGATCGTACCTGTTGCCCAAGAAGTAGGAATCAAAATGGCGATTCATCCAGATGATCCTCCACGCCCAATCTTAGGCTTACCGCGCATAGTTTCAACTATTGAAGATATGCAATGGTTTGTAGAAACTCAACCATTACCAGCAAATGGTTTTACAATGTGTACGGGTTCTTATGGCGTACGCTCCGATAATGATCTCGTAAAAATGACAGAACAATTTGCAGATCGTATTTACTTCGCACATTTACGTTCTACTCAACGTGAAGATAATCCACTAACCTTCCATGAAGCAGCTCATCTAGAAGGAGACGTAGATATGTTTAATGTGGTAAAAGCCTTATTAAATGAAGAATATCGTCGATTAAATCAAGGAGAAACGCGTTTAATCCCAATGCGCCCAGATCATGGGCATCAAATGTTGGATGACTTACGTAAAAAAACCAACCCTGGCTACTCTGCCATTGGTCGGTTAAAAGGTCTAGCTGAATTTCGCGGTTTAGAGATGGCACTAAAAAAAGTGTATTTCAATAAGTAAAAGAAAAAGTGCGGTCATAAAAAACATTATTTTTATCGACCGCACTTCTAATTTATTTCATCAATCTTCTCATTCGAATATTGATCATCTCGACCACAACAGAGAATCCCATTGCAAAATAGATGTAACCTTTCGGGATGTGAATATCCAAACTTTCTGCAATTAAACTAATTCCGACTAAAATTAAGAAAGCTAAAGCTAGAATTTTCAACGTTGGATGTGTATCTACAAAATTGCCGATTGGTTTTGCCGCAAACATCATCACCCCCACGGCAATCATAATCGCCAAAATCATCACAGGAAGGTGGCTTGCCATACCTACTGCTGTAATCACAGAATCTAAAGAAAAAACAATATCTAGCACTGCAATTTGAATTAATACGCCAAAATAACTCACTTTGTTTTTGCTTTCAGAATTATGGTGTTCTTGATGATTTATTGCCTCTTTAATTTCCCCAAAGCTTTTTATAATCAGGAATAAACCTCCGATTAATAAAATCAAATCACGCCCAGAAATTGCTTGATTAAACAGAGTAAATAATGGTGCAGTAAGTTTCATAATCCAAGCAAGTGACATTAAAAGTAAAATTCTTGTCAGCATTGCTAAACCAAGTCCAATAATACGACCAGACTGGCGTTGGCTTTCAGGTAAACGTCCAACTAGGATGTTAATAAAAATAATATTGTCGATTCCTAAAACGATCTCTAAAGCCGCAAGTGTCACAAGTGATATCCACGCTTCAGGATCTGCAATCCATTCAAACATAATTTTTCCTATAATTGAGTTAAATAAATCCGAAAATACAGATCATAATGGCTTTATGACGAAAAGCAATCGTTATTTATATTTGAGAAATGATTGATTAGTCGTTTTTAAGCGTTTCAAAAATCCTTTCAGCAAGTTTAGGGGAAATGCCCGGTACAGAGGCTATTTCATCTAAGGTCGCCTTTTTCACACCTTGTAAACCACCAAGATATTTCAGTAAAGCCTGACGACGTTTAGCTCCCACTCCTTCAATGGTTTCTAAACCACTTTGTGTAAAGGCTTTTTGACGTTTTTTACGGTGTCCGCTTATTGCGTGATTATGGCTTTCATCACGGATATGTTGAATCAAATGCAATGCCAAACTATCATCAGGCAAATGAATTTCGCGGTCTTGTTTGCTGATAATCAGTACTTCCTGCCCTGCTCGACGATCAACCCCTTTTGCCACGCCAATTAAGTGCGGTCTATTTTTATCCCATTTTACTTGAAGATGTTGGAACACGTTCAATGCTCGATTTAACTGCCCTTTTCCACCATCAATAAAAATAATATCGGGAATTTTATCTTCTTCTAAATCACGCTCATAACGTTTCTGCAACGCTTGTTCCATCGCAGCATAATCATCTCCGCCAGTAATGCCTTCAATATTAAAACGGCGATAATCAGATTTCAGTGGACCTTCTTTATTAAAAACAACACAAGATGCTACCGTTTGATTTCCCATCGTGTGGCTTATATCGAAACATTCCATACGCTTAATTTCAGGAAGATTTAACAGATCACACAACGCTTGATAACGCTCTGACATTCGTGAAGATTGTTTAAGTTGTACATTTAAAGCCGCTTTAGCATTAACTTGTGCGAGCTGTAAGTATTTACTCTTATCGCCTTTTACGCTTTCTTGAATCGTCACTTTTCTGCCCGCTTGCTCGCTAAGAAGTTGCTCAAGCTCTGATTTTTCAGCTAATTGACGATCCACAATAATGCTATTCGGGATACTTCGTCCTTGATGACCTTGTAAATAAAATTGCCCCACAAAAGTTTCGGTAAGTTCCGATAAATCCGTATTGGCGGGGACTTTTGGGAAATAACTGCGATTGCCTAGCACTTTTCCTTGACGAATAAACATTACCTGTACACAGGCTAACCCGTGTTGGTAAGCGATAGACATAATATCCATATCATCTAAACGCTCATTGGATACAAATTGTTTTTCTATAACCGAACGCACAGCCTGAATTTGATCGCGATAACGAGCAGCCTGTTCAAAATCTAAATTTCTGCTTGCCTGCTCCATTTTACCGATTAAATAATCTAACACCTGTTGATCTTTGCCTTGTAAAAATAAGCGGGCTAATTCAACTTGCTGATTATATTCTTCATCGGAAACATATCCCTGTACACAAGGCGCGGAACAACGCCCAATTTGATACTGCAAACAAGGACGAGAGCGGTTGGAATAAACGGAATTTTCACATTGGCGAACAGGAAAAAGTTTTTGCAAAAGCGACAAAGTTTCACGCACAGCCCCTGCGTGAGGATAAGGCCCGAAATATTCGCCTGCAAATTTTTTAGAACCACGATAAGAAGTAATTCTTGGGTGGCGTTCTTTGGTTAATAAAATAAATGGATAGGATTTATCATCACGCAATAATACGTTATAGCGAGGCTGATAAAGCTTGATGAAATTATGCTCTAGCAGTAAAGCTTCCGTTTCAGATGAAGTTAGCGTGGTGTCAATATGATGAATTGACGCAACCAACGCCTCTGTTTTTTTACTGCTCAGATTTTTACGAAAATAGCTTGAAAGACGTTTTTTTAAATCCTTTGCTTTCCCAACATAAATAACCTGATCTTTATCGTCATACATACGATAAACACCAGGTTCGTGAGAGACATCCGCGAGGAATTTTTTGGGATTGAACATAGAATATTTTACCAATAACAAAAGACATCTTGCCTTCCCTGCTTTCGGGGGAAGGAGCCTAAAGAGCAAAAGGGGGCTTGCGATGTTAAATTTATCCCCCCTCAGCCTTCGGCAGCTCCCCCCACAAGCAGGGGGAGCCAAGTATTTAATCCTTCGCCAAAATCAACCGCACTTTTTCCAAATCTTCAGCAGTATCCACCCCCACTGCAGGCACTTCTTTCGCAAGTTCTACGTGAATACGTTCGCCGTTATATAACACACGAAGCTGCTCAAGTTTTTCTAGATTTTCAAGTTGAGTCGGTGCCCATTGCACATATTGTTTTATAAAACCAGCACGATACGCGTAAATGCCAATATGACGTAAGTAAGCGTCAGAAAGCTGTACTTTCTGAATATCCTGTAAATTCATAAACTGATCACGATCGTAAGGAATAACCGAACGGGAAAAATACAGCACATAGCCATCTTTATCTGTTAATACTTTCACTGCATTTGGATTAAATAATTCCTCAGTATCATGAATTTTTACCGCAAGGCTTGCCATATTCACGTTAAATTTTGCTAAATTATCTGCCACTTGTCGCACGATAACGGGTGGAATCAAAGGCTCATCGCCTTGGATATTGACAATGATTTCATTGTCGGGAATCGCTAATTTTTCTACAACTTCCGCTAAACGCTCTGTACCAGAATTATGATTAACCGAAGTCATACAGACTTCAGCACCAAAACTTTTGGCAACATCAGCAACATTTTCATTATCGGTGGCAATAATCACTCGGCTCGCCCCAGACTGCAATGCTTTCTCAAATACATGTTGAATCATTGGCTTACCCACAATATCAGCAAGAGGTTTTCCAGGCAAACGACTTGATGCAAAACGAGCGGGGATAATCACGGTAAATGACATAGTTTATTCCTTATTCTTTAATATTTCAGCTTTATCGGCAAGCAATCAAAACAACTTGGGATTAATCTTTTCAGCCATTTCTATATTGCGCCACAAGTTTGTCTATTTTGCTCCAAAAGTGCGGTAAATTTTCACGTTGTTTTTCAGCCTCAATAATTTCTGCATCCACAGGGACATACCACCAATTATCTTTAGCAAAAGATTGGCATTTTACGGCATCTTTTTCCGTCATAAAGAGCGGTTGATTTTCAGCAAGTTTTTCTAATTGAGAGGCTTCAAAATGTTGATGATCTTGAAATGCTCGAGTTTGCTGTAACTGAATCCCTAACTTTTCTAGCATAGTGAAAAAACGCTGTGGATTGCCAATCCCTGCTATGGCAACACCTGATTGAAATTCATTTAATTGGCGTTTTTCATTGGTTTTTAAATTAATCGCGAAATGAGGCACAAGACGCATAACTGCATCTGAATACTGATTTTTTCCACCATTAGTGATCACAAAATCTACGGATTTTAATCGACTTGGTAATTCTCGCAATGGACCTGCTGGCAATACAAAACCATTTCCCAATGCGCGTTCAGCGTCCATTACTACAATTTCCAAATCACGCTGTAATTGATAATGCTGTAAACCATCATCAGAAATAATAATATCGCACTCTGCTTGGCTTAAGAGTAATTCAATCGCTTGTTGGCGATTCGGGGAAATCACGACTGGAGCATTAGTGCGTTTAGCAATCAATACAGGTTCATCACCACCTTCAATCGGATGCGTATTTTCAGTAACGCATAACGGATACGTTTTAGATTTGCTTCCATAACCACGAGAAATCACACCTACGCGCAAACCTCGTTTTTTTAATTCTTCCACAAGCCAAACAACCACAGGCGTTTTGCCATTTCCACCCACAGACAAATTTCCCACAATTATCACTGGTTTTGGTGCGCGATAAGAAGACTTCAGCCCCAAAGAGAATAAGGCGCGACGAAGTTGGCTAATCAACCAAAACAATAAAGAAAAAGGCGATAAGAGCCAAATAAGTTTGGAGTTGGAATACCAGAAGGGCATAGAAAATCCTTTCTAATAAGTGCGGATAAAATAACGCGAGTTTTTCAACTCGCGTTTTCGATAATCAATAAATTAGCCAGTAAACTGCATACTATGCAACTGTTTATAGGCACCATTTTGTTCAAGCAATGTTTTATGGTTGCCACGCTCACGAATTTCTCCGTGATCAATCACAAGAATTTCATCCGCATTTTCAATAGTAGATAATCGATGGGCAATCACAATAACCGTGCGATCTTTCTTTAATTCCTCTAATGCAGATTGGATTGCTCGTTCTGATTCCGTATCTAGTGCAGATGTAGCTTCATCTAAAATTAATACTGGCGAATTACGCAATAAAGCACGAGCAATCGCTAAACGCTGACGTTGCCCACCTGATAGGCTAGCGCCATTTTCGCCAATTACCGTATCAAAACCTTGCGGTAATTTTTCGATAAACTCTAAAGCATAAGCCGCTTTTGCTGCAGCGATAATTTCTTCGCGAGAATACTTATCTTGTGCTGCATAAGCAATATTATTCGCAATAGTATCGTTAAATAAATGGACTTGTTGAGAAACCACAGCGCAGTTTTCACGTAAATTAGATAAACGATAATCTTGGATATTTACGCCATCAAGTAAAATCTCGCCTTGCTCAATATCGTAAAAACGTGTCACTAAATTAGCAATGGTTGATTTGCCCGATCCAGAACGTCCCACTAGAGCTACGGTTTTTCCAGCTGGAACGCTAAAAGAAATATTATTTAATGCAAGTTCATCTTTTCCTTGATATGCAAAACTCACATTTTTAAATTCTAACTCGCCTTTCGCAGGTTCTGCTTTATAAGCCCCGTTATCTTTTTCTGGCTCTAAATCTAAAATGGCAAATAGCGTTTGACATGCTGCCATTCCACTTTGAAATTGTGCATTCACCGCAGTTAATGATTTTAACGGACGCATCATAGCTAACATTGAAGAAAATACCACTGTAAATGAGCCTGCACTCAAATTATCTTCTGCAATCAATGGAGTGGTAGCTAAATAGAGCACCGTAGCTAATGCGAGAGATGCAATAACTTGCACCACAGGATCAGAAATGGAATTTGCTGTCACCATTTTCATGCTTTTTCGACGCATATCATTACTAACATGATTAAAATGTACTTCTTCCACATGTTGCCCTCCGAAAGAAAGCACAACTTTATGACCTTTTAACATCTGTTCTGTAGCAGACGTAAGTTCACCCATTGAATCTTGTAAGTTCTTACTTAATCTACGAAAAATTTTTGATACCAAACGAATTAAAACAGCAATGATTGGACCTATAATAAAAAGCACAATTGTTAATTCCCAACTGGTATAAAACATCACTGCCAATAGCGAAATAATATATGCTCCTTCTCGCACAATTGTAATCAAAGATCCTGAAGAAGAACTTGCAATCATTTGGGAATCATAAGTAATCCGAGAAAGTAAACGCCCTGTTGAATTTTGATCAAAGAAACTCACTGGCATAAACATTAAATGTTTAAACAAGCGGCGACGCATTGTCATGACAACTTTGCCTGATACCCACGCCAAGCAATAATTAGAAATAAAGTTGGTAATGCCGCGTAAAATAATCATCCCAACGACGACAAAAGCCATCATTTTCAAAAATGAATGGTTTGCCTTGCCAAAACCATCGTCCAACAAAGGTTTTAACAAGTAAATCAAGCCTGAATCAGCCAATGCATTAAAAACTAACGCAATACCTGAAGCAATAAGCCCCGCTTTAAAAGGTTTAATCATTGGCCACAAACGTTTAAACGTTTGTAAGGTTGAAAAATCATTTTCTTGTAATTTTTGCTCTTGCATAATCGCTATCTAATAGTAAAAATTGCGTGCATTGTACCTTTTATTCCTTTGATAATCCAATTACACGCGCATACCAAGGGGAAAATTTTGTGCGAGCTTGCTGGATTTCTAATCGGTCTTGAAAAAAATTTACCCGCACTTGCCCCGAAACAGCGGTATTTTCTACCGCACTTTTATAGCGATGAAGCCTTTCCATAACCGAATAATGAGGGAATTTCCACGGATTCCAACGTCCACTAGAAATAATCGCTACATCTGGTCTAACCTGAGAAAGCAAGTATTCACTTGTCGATGTTTTACTCCCATGATGCCCCACTTGCAACACATCGATTTTGCCTAAAGTGCGGGCAAAAATTTGCTCATTTTTTGCTTCAGCATCGCCAGTTAGCAAAACGCTATTCTTTCCATCATCGACTAAAATCACACAAGAATGGGGATTATCAGCTCGTGTCACAACGTTGTGAGGAGAAAGTATTTGAAAATGCAACCCTTGCCAATGCCAATCACGCCCAGCAGTACAAAAAGTGCGGTAATTTTCCCCATAATTTTTTTGCGAAGGGGTAATTAATTCCACATTGGGATACGCCTTTAAAATTGTTGAAGCACCACCTGCGTGATCGTTATCGTCGTGGCTTAAAATCAATTTTTCCAAAACAATCCCTTCTCTTTGTAAATAAGGCAAAATTTCCAACTCAGCCATACTTCCACCTCGCCAAGAAGAACCCGTATCATAAAGAATCCCTTTGCCATTTTTCACAATCAGCGTTGCCAAGCCCTGCCCCACATCTAAAGTATCTACCTGCCAAGTTGGCTTACTAAATTGTTTAAACAACAAAATCGTAAAACACAGTAAGATAATGCCGAAAGAACATCGCAAAACGTTGATTCGATCATTTTTTAGCAAAGGTTTACTGAGATTTAATGTAAAAAATCTTGGTCGTTTAATTTTCCAAGTTGATGATGAAGCCTCTGGTTCTCGATAAATACGCCAAATAATTAACATAAAAATTCCTGCACAAAGTGCGGTTAAAAATAATGCTAAATTAAATGAAACCGTGAGCCAATTTCCTTGAAAAACAGAAATTAACCCAGTAATTCCTTCGGCTAACTTGTTTGCTAGTTGCCAAGAAAACATTGTGCCGTTAGTAAAAACGGCAAATAAAATTAATGGCACAAGCAAAAAACTATAAATTGGAACCGCCATAAGATTGGCTAAAAATCCACTCAGCGATAAGCCATTAAATAGAAAAAGTTGCAAAGGCGTAAAAAAGAGCAATAACCCAAATTGCAAATGAAATAAACTCAAAATCCACCGCACTTTTGGAGAAAAAGGGCGATTTTTCCATTGAAAAAGTGAAAAAGGCACATAACGATACCAGAGGATCAAACACCCAACTGCCCCACAAGAAAGCCAAAAACTGACCGAAAGCGGCATTAATGGATTGCAGAAAAGCAAGAATCCGACAACCACCGTAAAAAGCTGAATGGGCGAATAATGTCGCCTCATTATTTGAATAAATAAAACGAAAACAAGTGCTGAAATGGCACGAAAAGTTGGCACGCTAAAACCAGCCAAATACGCATAAATTAAAGCAAATAAAACACCAAAAGCTAAAGGAAAATAAGGATGAATAAAACGGGTGGGGAAAAATACTTGCACAACACGCGCCAAGTAAAATCCAATTCCCATCGCCAACCCAATATGTAAGCCAGAAATGGCAATAAGATGCGCGGTATTGCTTTGTTGGTAAATTGACCAAGTGGTTTTATCTAGCCAAGCCCGTTCACCAAAAGCTAAGGCAATCAATAAACCTTGTAAGGACAACCCTTCTGTTTGTTTTTTCACTTGTTGCAATTTTTCTGCACGCAATGATGAAACATCCGCAATTTTCACCGCACTTTTTACCGTTCCAACCGCCGTAATTCCTTTTGAAAAATACCATTGTTGCCGATCAAACCCACCGAAATTTAATCGTGCAGAAAGGGGACGTAAAGAAATTTCAGCTTGCCAAATTTCCGATAATTGAGGCACCTCTTTCGCTTTCCAATTTAAGAAAATTCGTTGTTCTTGCAAATTATTCGCCAATGTTGCTGTGGCGATAAGCGTTTGATAATCCTGTTGGTGCAAAATTTCTTGAATCTTAAAAGTTACCACTTGCTTTTGAGCGGTAATATTTTGAGCTTGTTGTAATAAACTCAAAGCCGAATAATGAAAATAGCCAAGAGAGGCAACAAAAAAAGCAAGGCTAACTAAGAAATTTCTACGCAAGAAAATAAAAAGAAAAATCAAAACAAGCGCAATAACGAAAGCAACTTGCCAAGGCAATAGCAACGGTTGCGGTAGAAATAACAACGTTAAATCCGCGACAATTAACAAGACAGCTAAAGTTATTAAGTTTAATTTCATTTTTATAAAAGATTAATTCCAGTCTCTCTAAGCCTAGGCTAGTTTTATTTAAATATGCAAACGGTTGCTTCAAATTTTGCGATCCATATCGTAAAAATAAATTTTTCAGGAAAATTTACTTGCTAAAACAAACAACTTCTGATATTTATACCGCCCGCAAAAGTTGGGTTCCTAAAAGAGCTGTCAGGAACAAACTAAAATAACAAGACAGGAAGTCGTGAAGTCCACGCTTAAATTCTGTATGTATTAGGAGTGAGAGATGTCAAGAGAATCATTGAGCTTGCTAAATTTAGCTGGCGTTAAGCCTTATCAAATGAAAAAAGATGAAGAATATATGAATGAAGAGCAAATTCTTCATTTCAGAAAAATTCTTAATGCTTGGCACGAGCAAATCGTGGAAGAAGCTTCTCGCACCGTTGCACATATGCAGGATGAAGTAACCAATTTCCCCGATCCTGCAGACCGAGCAACTCAAGAAGAGGAATTTAGTCTAGAATTACGTAATCGAGATCGCGAACGTAAACTAATGAAAAAAATCGAAGCAACCTTGAAGAAACTTGATACCGATGATTTTGGTTACTGCGATTGTTGTGGCGAGGAAATCGGTATCCGCCGTTTAGAAGCACGCCCAACAGCAGATCTTTGCATTGATTGCAAAACTTTAGCTGAAATCCGCGAAAAACAAGTCGCTGGTTAATTCATTCTATTGAAAAATACAAAAGTGCGGTTAAAATTAGCCGCACTTTTTTGCATTTAAAAATGCAGGAAAATCCACTTGCCTTTTTCTTTACAAGAAAAGAGCCAAGTCATTTATTTCCAACAACAAAACGGAGTAAATTATTCTTACTTATATCAAAAATTTGTTTGGCAAGAAGACAAAAAAATCAAAAGAGGTTGCCAAAACAAGTGCTCATTCTAAACGAGTTGAGCGTTCTAATAGCCAAATGCCAAAAGCGCGAGCAAAAAAATCGGAACAAACACGTCGCTATGATAAAAATGTGATTAAAGCGGCTCAATTTGATATTTCTCCGAGTGATTTTAGCCGTAATGCTCTCAATGTAGTGGAAAAACTGCAACGTCAAGGTTTCGAGGCTTATATCGTCGGTGGATGTATCCGTGATTTATTGCTCGGTAAAAAACCAAAAGATTTTGATGTTGCAACAAATGCTCGCCCAGAGCAAATCCAAAACATTTTTCAACGCCAATGTCGTTTAGTGGGTCGCCGTTTCCGCTTAGCACATATTATGTTTGGTCGAGATATTATTGAAGTCGCCACTTTCCGTGCTAATCACAGTGATGCTCGCAATGAAAATCAAGCGAAACAGAGCAATGAAGGCATGTTACTGCGCGATAATGTTTACGGTACGATCGAACAAGATGCAGCACGCCGTGATTTTACGGTCAATGCACTGTATTACAATCCGCAAGATAATACGTTACGAGATTATTTCGAGGGCATTAAGGATCTCAAAGCAGGCAAGCTACGCTTAATTGGCGATCCTGTTACACGTTATCAAGAAGATCCTGTGCGCATGCTACGCTCAATTCGTTTTATGGCAAAACTTGATATGTTCCTTGAAAAACCAAGTGAACAGCCAATTCGTGAACTTGCACCTTTATTAAAAAATATTCCACCAGCTCGCTTATTTGACGAAAGTTTAAAATTATTGCAGGCAGGACAAGGGGTAAAAACCTATCGGTTATTACGCCAATATAGTTTATTTGAACAACTTTTCCCTGCATTAAGCGCATATTTTACAGAGAAAGAAGATAGCTTTGCAGAACGTATGATCGTTACCGCCCTTAGTTCGACAGATGAACGTGTTGCGGATAAACTTCGTATTAATCCTGCATTCTTATTTGCAGCATTTTTCTGGTATCCATTGCGCGAAAAAGTGGAAATTTTAAAAAATGAAGGTGGTTTAAATAATCATGATGCTTATGCGTTGGCTGGCAATGAAGTTTTAGACTTATTCTGCCGTGCTTTGGCTGCACCACGTCGTCATACTGCGGTCATTCGTGACATTTGGTTCTTACAATTGCAATTATTAAAACGTACTGGCTCAGCACCAATGCGTACCATGGAACATCCAAAATTCCGTGCTGGCTTTGATTTACTGGCTATGCGTGCAGAAATTGAAGGTGGCGAAACCATTGAATTAGCCAAATGGTGGCACGAATATCAATTTAGTAATGGTGAACAGCGCGAACAGTTGATACACGAGCAACAACGCTTACATCCTAAACCAAAGAAAAAATACTACCGTCCACGCCGTCGTAAAATAACACGTTCAGCAGAGTAAGGGGAGATATGATTACTGCATATATTGCTCTAGGTAGCAATTTAAACACACCAGTAGAACAATTACATGCTGCGCTTAAAGCGATAAGTCAGTTACCAAACACGCATTTAGTAACGACGAGCTCTTTTTATAAAAGCAAACCGCTCGGCCCACAAGATCAACCCGATTATGTGAATGCCGTTGCAAAAATTGAAACCGAACTTAGTCCGCTCAAGCTATTAGATGAATTACAACGTATTGAAAACGAGCAAGGTCGAGTGCGTTTACGTCGCTGGGGCGAACGCACGTTAGATTTAGATATTTTGCTCTACGGCAATGAAATTATTCAAAACGAACGCTTAATAATTCCCCATTATGATATGCATAACCGTGAGTTTGTCATTGTGCCGTTGTTTGAAATCGCATCGGATTTAGTTTTACCAAATAGTCAAATCATAACAGAGCTGGTCAAGCAATTTGCTGACCACAAAATGATAAAATTAAATCCCTAGAAATTTCACCGCACTTTTATGAACCTCAAAAGTGCGGTAGAATCAGCCCACATTTTTCTTCATTCATGACCCGTTATGGAAAGCTTAACTCAATATATCCCTGATGAATTTTCTATGCTTCGCTTCGGCAAAAAATTCGCAGAAATTCTTTTAAAATTGCATACCGAAAAAGCAATTATGGTTTATCTTAACGGTGATCTTGGGGCAGGAAAAACAACGCTAACGCGCGGAATGTTGCAAGGCATCGGTCATCAAGGTAATGTAAAAAGCCCAACTTATACGCTGGTTGAAGAATACAATATTGCAGGCAAAATGATTTATCATTTTGATTTATATCGTCTAGCAGATCCTGAAGAGCTCGAATTTATGGGCATTAGAGATTATTTTAATACAGATAGCATCTGCTTAATTGAATGGTCAGAAAAAGGTCAAGGCATATTGCCAGAAGCTGATATTTTAGTGAATATTGATTATTACGATGATGCACGAAATATTGAATTAATCGCACAAACAAATTTGGGTAAAAATATTATAAGCGCATTTTCTAATTAACTTATTTATGAAAACTAAAATTTTATTTTTTCTTTTTTTCTCGACATTTAGCTTTTCTATTTTTGCAGCTCCTATTACGATTGCAATTGACCCTGGTCACGGAGGAAAAGATCCTGGTGCAATCGGCCGAAATTTAGGTATTTATGAAAAAAATGTTACCCTTTCAATTGCAAAAGAATTAAAAGCCTTATTAGATAAAGATCCACATTTTCGTGGTGTATTAACGCGTAAAAGTGATTATTATATTTCCGTGCCAGAACGTTCAGAAATCGCACGTAAATTTAAAGCGAATTATCTTATTTCCATTCATGCCGATTCATCTAAATCACCTGATCGTCGCGGGGCTTCTGTTTGGGTATTGTCAAACCGTCGAGCCAATGATGAAATGGGTCAATGGTTAGAAGACGATGAAAAACGCTCGGAATTACTTGGTGGAGCGGGAAAGGTGCTTTCACACAATAATGACAAATATCTTGACCAGACTGTACTTGATCTGCAATTCGGACATAGCCAACGTACAGGCTATGTGTTAGGCGAACATATTTTGCACCATTTTGCTAAAGTAACAACATTAAGTCGCAGTACGCCACAACATGCAAGTCTGGGTGTTCTACGTTCGCCAGATATTCCTTCTGTGTTGGTAGAAACTGGATTTCTTTCCAATTCAGAAGAAGAAAAAAAACTTAATTCCCAAACTTATCGTCGCCGCATTGCTTATATGATTTATGAAGGCTTAGTTGCATTCCATAGCGGTAAAACCAACACTTTAGTTAAAGACAATTTAGTGCAAAACATCAAACAAAACGATATAAAAAAATCAGGGAAAAATAACCGCACTTCAGAACAAAATATAAATGAAGATAATATTAAAGACAGTGGCATTCGCCATATTGTAAAAAAAGGAGAAAGTTTAGGTAGCTTATCAAATAAATATCACGTAAAAGTCTCTGATATTATTAAATTAAATCAATTAAAGAGAAAAACACTTTGGCTAAATGAAAGTATTAAAATCCCTGATAATGTCGAGATAAAAAATAAATCATTAACAATTAAAGAAAATGATTTTCATAAAAAACAAAATAGCTTAGTAAATAATACCAATAAAGATTTAAAAAAAGAGAAAAATACACAAACTAATAATCAAAAAAATATAATTCCGCTCTATCATAAAGTAACAAAAAACCAAACACTTTATGCTATTTCGAGGGAATATAACATTCCAGTAAATATACTATTGAGCCTAAATCCACATTTAAAAAATGGCAAAGTTATTACAGGACAAAAAATAAAATTAAGAGAAAAATAAATGCCTATTAAAATTCTTTCCCCACAACTTGCTAACCAAATTGCTGCTGGAGAAGTGGTAGAACGCCCTGCATCAGTGGTAAAAGAATTAGTGGAAAATAGCCTTGATGCAGGTGCAAATAAAATCCAAATTGATATCGAAAATGGTGGGGCAAATTTAATCCGCATTCGTGACAATGGCTGTGGTATTCCAAAAGAAGAATTAAGCCTCGCTTTGGCACGACATGCCACGAGTAAAATAGCCGATCTTGATGATCTCGAAGCGATTTTAAGTTTAGGTTTTCGTGGCGAGGCATTAGCTAGTATCAGTTCCGTATCACGCCTAACCCTTACTTCTCGTACCGAAGAACAAACTGAAGCGTGGCAAGTTTATGCGCAAGGTCGTGATATGGAAACCACAATCAAACCCGCATCACATCCTGTCGGCACAACAGTTGAAGTTGCCAATCTTTTTTTCAACACGCCAGCCCGCCGAAAATTTTTGCGCACAGATAAAACAGAATTTGCGCATATTGATGAAGTCATTCGTCGTATTGCTTTAACGAAATTCAACACAGCATTTACATTAACGCATAATGGAAAAATTATCCGTCAATATCGTCCTGCTGAACAGCTCAATCAGCAACTAAAACGAGTCGCTGCTATTTGTGGGGATGATTTTGTCAAAAATGCCTTACGAATTGATTGGAAACACGATGATTTACACTTATCTGGCTGGGTAGCTACACCAAATTTTAGCCGAACTCAAAATGATTTAAGTTATTGCTATATTAATGGTCGAATGGTGAGAGATAAAGTGATCAGCCATGCTATTCGACAAGCCTATGCTCAATATTTACCAACCGATGCTTATCCTGCGTTTGTGTTGTTTATTGATTTAAACCCGCACGATGTAGATGTCAATGTTCATCCAACCAAACATGAAGTACGCTTTCATCAACAACGTCTGATTCATGATTTTATTTACGAAGGCATCAGCCATGCACTAAACAATCAAGAACAGCTTAATTGGCATACTGAACAAAGTGCGGTAGAAAATCACGAAGAAAATACGGTGCGTGAGCCCCAACCGAATTACAGCATTCGTCCTAATCGTGCAGCTGCGGGGCAAAATAGCTTTGCGCCACAATATCATGAAAAACCACAGCAAAATCAACCGCACTTTTCTAACACACCAGTGTTTCCAAATCATGTAAGTACTGGTTATCGAGATTACCGTTCTGATGCACCGAGTAAAACTGAGCAACGTTTATATGCTGAATTGTTACGCACGTTACCGCCTACAGCGCAAAAGGATATATCGAATACAGCACAACAAAATATTTCAGATACAGCTAAAATCATCTCAACTGAAATAATTGAGTGTTCATCACATCTACGAGCCCTTTCACTTATTGAAAATCGTGCGTTGTTATTACAACAGAACCAAGATTTCTTTTTGCTTTCATTGGAAAAATTACAACGCTTGCGATGGCAACTAGCGTTAAAACAAATACAGATTGAACAACAACCATTGTTGATTCCAATCGTGTTCCGATTAACCGAATCACAATTTCAAGCATGGCAACAATATTCAGATGACTTCAAAAAAATTGGCTTTGAATTTATCGAAAATCAAGCACAATTACGCTTAACCTTAAATAAAGTGCCAAGTGCATTACGCACACAAAATCTACAAAAATGCGTGATGGAAATGCTGACTAGAGATGAAAATTCATCATCATTTTTAACCGCACTTTGCGCACAATTAGAATGCAAAACCTTTAACGCTTTAGCGGATGCACTCAATTTATTGAGCGAGACGGAACGTTTACTCACGCAAACAAATCGCACAGCATTCACCCAATTACTCAAACCTGTTAATTGGCAGCCTTTATTAGACGAAATTTAGATTCTTCATGAAACCAACCGCAATTTTTTTAATGGGCCCTACGGCCTCAGGCAAAACGGATTTAGCCATTCAACTACGAAGCCAACTTCCAGTCGAAGTGATTAGTGTGGATTCAGCTCTTATTTATAAGGGAATGGATATTGGCACAGCGAAACCATCAAAAGAAGAACTTGCCCTTGCGCCTCACCGTTTAATTGATATTTTAGATCCATCAGAAAGCTATTCCGCAATGAATTTCCGCGATGATGCGCTACGCGAAATGGCGGATATTACCGCACAAGGCAAAATTCCGTTACTAGTGGGCGGCACGATGTTGTATTACAAAGCCTTAATCGAAGGGCTTTCTCCCTTGCCATCTGCTGATGAAAATATTCGCGCCGAGCTTGAACAAAAAGCAGCTCAACAAGGTTGGGCAGCATTGCATACAGAACTCGCCAAAATCGATCCTATTTCTGCCGCCCGAATTAATCCAAGTGATTCTCAACGAATCAATCGTGCTTTAGAGGTTTTTTATATCACGGGAAAATCACTCACTGAGCTAACAGAAGAAAAAGGCGAAGCCTTGCCTTATGATTTTGTGCAATTTGCAATTGCGCCGCAAGATCGTCATATTTTGCACGAACGCATCGAACAACGCTTTCATAAAATGATTGAACTGGGCTTTCAAGCTGAAGTGGAAAAACTTTATGCGCGTGGCGATTTAAATATTAATCTACCGTCGATTCGCTGTATAGGCTATCGTCAAATGTGGGAATATTTACAAGGCGATTACGATCACGAAGAAATGATTTTCCGTGGTATTTGTGCAACTCGCCAGCTAGCTAAACGCCAGCTCACTTGGCTGCGCGGCTGGAAAACACCAATACAATGGCTGGATAGTTTGCAACCTCAACAAGCGAAAGAAACCGTATTACGTCACTTAGATTCCTATCAAAAAGGTTAGAAAAAATGACCGCACTTTCTGCCCTCATTGAACAAAAATTACAATCTCTTGGCACAATTCTGTACCAATCTTTTCCAGAACTTTCCCCAGAAAAAATTCACGACGCCATTCAAAAAAATTCAAACCACCCTGAACTGCCTATTTACCAATTAGGCTATGCTATGGCAATGTCTGGCTTTGTGGAAAAAGTCTTGCAAAAATACCCGCACTTAGGGAAACAATGGTGGGAAAAATCCCCCAGTTTTGCAGATTGCTCTGCCTATACTGAACGTTTGAATAGAGAATTAGCCCATATACATGACGAAACCGCACTCTATCAAACATTACGCCAATTCCGTAACATTGAAATGGCAAAATTAAGTTTTTGCCAAAGTTTGAATCTTGCCACTGTAGAAGAAATTTTTGTTCAGCTTTCACAACTTGCAGAAAGTTTAATTATCGCTGCTCGCGGTTGGCTTTATCATCAAGCCTGTGCGGAAATGGGTACGCCAATGGATGAACAAGGCAACCCGCAACAGCTTTATATTCTAGGCATGGGGAAATTAGGCGGCTTTGAACTCAATTTTTCCTCGGATATTGATTTAATTTTCACTTATCCGTCACAAGGGGAAACTTGCATTAATAATACTAATGCTCGACGTCCTGTGGATAATGGAAAATTTTTTACGCGTTTAGGGCAACGCCTTATTTCTGCCTTAGATGAATTTACCGCTGAGGGTTTTGTATATCGAACCGATATGCGCTTGCGCCCATTTGGCGACAGTGGTGCGCTTGTTCTCAGCTTTGCGGCAATGGAACAATATTATCAAGATCAAGGTCGAGATTGGGAACGCTATGCGATGATTAAAGGGCGAGTATTGGACGCACAAACAAAGGATCCCAACGTACCTAAATTGCAAAAAATGTTACGCCCCTTTGTGTATCGTCGCTATATTGACTTTAGTGTGATTCAATCTTTACGAGAAATGAAAGGCAAAATTGAGCGAGAAGTACGCCGTCGTAGTTTGAAAGATAATATTAAATTGGGGGCAGGTGGAATTCGTGAAGTCGAATTTATCGTGCAAGTTTTTCAACTCATTCGAGGCGGGCGAGAAATCAGTCTGCAACAACATTCACTCTTAAAGATCTTGCCTGAAATTACCAAACTAGGATTAATTACCGAACAACAATTCCACGATTTACATGAAAGTTATATTTTTTTACGTCGCGTAGAAAACATTCTACAAGCTATTAACGATCAACAAACTCAAACACTACCAACCGATGAAATAGATCAAATTCGTTTAGTAGAAGCCTGTAAAAAATTTACTTGTTTAAATAAAAATAATCAAACCATTGAAAAATATTATCCAATAGAAAATTGGGACGATTTTTACCGCACTTTGCAACAAAAACAAGAAAAAGTGCGGGCTGTATTTACTCAATTAATCGGTAATGAACAAAATGAACCCTCGCCAACGGATAGCCAATGGCAAGATTTTTTAGAATCAGATTTTGAGGATATTGAACAAACATTATTAGATAGTAGTGTATCGGAAAATCATATTAATGAAATTTTAGAACAACTTGTTCAATTCAAAAATAACCTAAATCACAGAATTATAGGTTCACGTGGGCGTGATGTATTAAGTCATTTAATGCCAGCGATATTTACTCTTATTTTTGCTCAAGAAAATTACCGCACTTTGCTTCCCCGCATTCTAAATATTATTGAGAAAATTTCGAGCAGAACGACTTATTTAGAACTACTGTTGGAAAATCATCACGCACTTCAGCAAGTTATTGAACTTTGTGCGCAGTCTCAACTTATTTCAGAGCAGCTGGCCCGCCACCCTATCTTATTAGATGAATTACTTAATACAGAAGCACTACGCCATCCATTGCCATTTACCCAATATCCTGCAGAATTACACCAATATTTGCTTCGTTTACCACCTGATGATGAAGAACAGCTTATTGATGCTTTACGTCAATTTAAACAAGCAACCCTATTAAAAGTAGCAGCGGCAGATATTTTGGGGGCATTACCGGTAATGAAGGTAAGCGATCATTTAACCTATCTTGCTGAAGCAATTATTGAAGTGGTTGTGAATCTAGCTTGGAAACAAGTTTCCTCTAGATTTGGCGTGCCTGAACATTTACAAAATGATGAAAAAAGATTTCTAGTTATTGGTTATGGAAAACTGGGTGGTATTGAACTCGGTTACAAATCCGATTTAGACCTCGTATTTTTGTACGATGCCGTAGAAAGTCAAACAACAGGGGGCAAAAAAGTGATTGATAGCAATCAATTTTACCTACGCTTGGCACAAAAGATTGTGAGTATTTTCAGCATAAATACTTCCGCTGGCGTACTTTATGAGGCTGATATGCGCCTTCGCCCTTCTGGCAATGCTGGCTTAATTGGCTGCTCTCTTTCTGCATTTTCCCATTATCAATTGAATGACGCTTGGACATGGGAAAAACAAGCACTTGTGCGCGCTCGTCCAGTATTTGGCGAATCATCTCTTAAAGCTAAATTTGAGCATATCCGCCAACAAGTGCTTTCTGCATCACGAGATATTGAACAATTAAAACAAGATGTTGTTGAGATGCGAGAAAAAATGTTCACGCATTTGTCTCATTCAAAAGATAATGAATTTAATCTTAAAACAGATCGCGGTGGTATCACTGATATTGAATTTATCGCTCAATATTTAATGCTTGCTAATGCCCCACAAAACCCACAACTGACAAAATGGTCAGACAATGTTCGTATTTTCGATGATATGGCAGAGGCTAAAATTATTAGTCAAACATACTGCGACGCTTTAAAACAAAGTTATGTCGATTTACGCAATACTATTCATCATTTGAATTTGTTGGGTAAATCTACCGTTGTGGAAGACAGTGAATTTGTTAAAGAGCGGTCATTTATTCAAGCATTTTGGGATAGGTTATTTGTATCCTAAAATATGGCTTGTGGACGTTTCAAAAATAGCCTTCATCACAAATCTTCTTGAAACCTCGCAAAAACTAAATATTCAATCCTATTTTTAATGAACCAAATCTAACATTTCCTGTGCATTGGCTAGAGCTAATTCTGTGATTTCACTTCCGCCCAAGAGTCTTGCCAAGGCTGGTACACGTTCAGCTTGTGAAAGTGCGGTCATTTTTGTTTCAGTTTTATTATCCACAGTAAATTTTTCCACATTAAACTGATGATGGCCATGACAAGCAACCTGTGGCAAGTGCGTTACGCATAATACTTGGCAGCGTTCACTTAATTGACGTAAAAGTTTTCCGACAACGCTTGCTGTTTTTCCGCTAATGCCCACGTCCACTTCATCGAAAATTAACGTTGGAATAGCCGATTGATCAGAAGTTAAAACTTGAATCGCTAAAGAAATACGAGAAAGCTCACCACCAGAGGCAATTTTAGCTAATGGCTGCGGTTGTTGTCCTAAATTACTACGCAAAGTGAAAATCACATTATCCGCACCATTTGCACTCACTTTATCTAAATCCGTATTCAACTCTACATAAAATTCAGCGTTTTCCATTGCAAGTTGTTTTATCGACTGTGTGACATTTTGCGCTAAGCGGGTTGCAGATTGCTGACGACTTGCTGTTAATGCTGTAGCCGTTGCTTGCATTTGTTCAAATGCTCGTTTTTCTTGCTCAATCAACATCTCTTCACTTTCAGAAAAATCCAAAAGTGCGGTTAATTCCGCTTTTAATTTTTTGTGCTGTTCTACAAGATCTTCAGGTTTAACTTGATGTTTACGAGCAAGTTGTAAAGCCTGACTAATTCGCTGTTCGATTTCCTGTAAAAGTTGAGGATCCTGCTCGATATTACTTGATAAATTTTGCACTTCACTGGTTGCTTCTTGCACTTGAATCAACGCATCATTCAACATATTTTGCACTTCAGCATATTGCGGATCAAGTTCAGCTAATTCATCAATATATTGTGTCGCACGATAAAGCAAACTATCGATATTTACGGTGTCATTTTCACTTAAAATTTGCAGGGCCGATTGAGAAAGTTGGGTTAGCTGTTCGCTGCTAGATAAACGACGTTGTTCATCTTCTAATTCCAAATATTCATTTGGTCGAAGGTTAAATTCATCTAACTCATCCACTTGATACTGTAAAAGTTGTTTACGTGCTTCATTTTCCGCCACTTTTTGTTGAAAGGTTTTAACTTGATTTTGAAGATTTTTCCATGTCTGATAATCTTCACGCATTTTCACAAGTAATTCAGGATGAGCGGCAAAATTATCAACTAACTGAAGCTGATAGTCATTTTTTAACAATAATTGAGAAGCGTGTTGCCCATTAATATGAACGAGATATTGAGCAATTTCTTTTAATTGAGAAGCGGATACTGGTGTACTATTAATAAAAGCCTTAGAACGTCCGTCTGCATTAATTATACGACGTAAAATACATTCAGTTGGATTATCTGGATCCTGTAATTCTTGCTCACTCAACCAGTGATAAGCAGGATTTTGCGATTCTAGTTGGAAAGTTGCACAAATTTCCGCACGCTCTTGCCCTTCACGCACCATTGAGGTTTCTACTCTTTGTCCGAAACATAAACCTAAAGCATCAATGGCGATAGATTTTCCAGCACCAGTTTCCCCTGTTATAACAGACATTCCTTTCGCCAATTCAATATCAAGCTGACGAACAATCGCAAAATTATTGATAGTAAGTTGAGTAAGCATAGCAAAATCCTTTAACTGTATATTTAATATGATATAACTGATTTAATTTACAGTAAAGGATTTTTTACAGTATTTTGTCAAATCTATTTCAATCGAAAATTTTTACCATAATCAAAATGATTTTAACCAACCTAATTTGCTACTTAACACATTGTAATAATTATAATTTTTCAGATGAAGCAATCGGAGTTTATGCTCGCTTTTTTGAATATGCACCACATCATCTGGGGTAAAAGGTAAGGTAATTTGACTATCACAGCCCACTTCTAATTGAGAGGTATTATGTTCAGCAAAACGAATCGATATTTTACTATCCCCATCAACAACAAGAGGGCGAGAAGTTAATGTATGTGGAAACATTGGCACTAATGCAATGGCATTAAGGTTTGGTGTCAAAATAGGTCCACCAGCGGAAAGAGAATAAGCCGTAGAACCTGTTGGAGTAGAAACAATTAATCCATCAGAACGTTGAGAAAATGCAAACTTATCATTGATATATACGTGAAAGTCAATCATATGTGCAATTTTGGCGGGATGAATAACCGCTTCATTTACCGCATTGCTGGTTGATACGATTTCACTTGCTCGTTCGATTTTTGCTTCCAATAAAAAACGTTCTTCCACAAAAAATTCGCCACGTTCTAAACAAGCTTCAAGCTGGGAATAGGCATTTTTCGGGTCAATATCCGTTAAAAATCCCAAATTACCACGATTAATACCAATCAATGGAATATCATATTTTGCTAATACCCGAGCGCGCCCTAGCATATTGCCGTCTCCACCAATCACAATGGCTAATTGGGCTCGGTGGCCTATTTCTTCTAACGTAGCAAGATGTTCAAAAGGTAACTCAAGTGTTATGGCGACTTCTTTTTCCACCAACACTTGATAACCACGTTCCATTAACCAATGAAATAAGTTTTTGTGCATTTGTAAGTTAATATCATTGCGAGGCTTACCTACAAGAGCAATGGTTTTAAAGGAACGATATAAATGATTCATAAAATGACCGCACTTGAATTTAACATTTTCGTCATTATATCGTTTTTTGCTACACTATGCCCAATTACGATTAATCAATTTTGTTTTACGGAGAAAAAAATGTCAGAACAAGAACAAAAAGTTGAAATCCCAGAAGTAGAAAATCAAGAAGAAGTCGTTGTGGAAGAAGCACAACAAGCAGATCCTTCTCAAGAATTTGATCCTTTAGAAGAAGCAATTGCTCGCGTGCAAGAGCTTGAAGAGCAGCTAAAAACTCAAATAGAAGAAGCGGCAAACAAAGAACAGGATATTTTACTTCGCTCTCGTGCTGAAATTGAAAATCTTCGTCGTCGTACTGAACAAGACGTAGAAAAAGCACATAAATTCGCTTTGGAAAAATTTTCAAAAGACATTTTGAATACTATCGATAACCTAGAGCGTGCGCTTGCCACTCCAGCAAATAAAGAAGATGAAAGCGTAAAAGCCTTATTTGACGGTGTAGAACTAACCTTAAAAGAATTAGTTTCAACCGTTGGGCGTTTTGGCGTGGAAGCTGTGGGAGTTGTCGGTGAAGCCTTTAATCCTGATTTACATCAAGCCATTTCAATGCAACCAGCTGAAGGCTTTGAAACCAATCAAATTAGCGTCGTATTGCAAAAAGGCTACACCTTAAGTGGTCGAGTCATTCGCCCAGCGATGGTAATGGTGGCGGCTTAATTTATATTTTGTCTAAAGAGCGGTCGGTTTTTCGACCGTTTTTTCTTTTTCCTGAATAACAACATAAACTTTACGGATAATTTCCCTAAAATCTTCGCTCGTTGTAGCCCAATCTAGAAGATCTACGCGCCACGGTAAATCTGATTCAGAAAAAGCTTCCTTTAATCTGTCACGAGCTAAAAAATCTAAAGGCTCCTCAGAGATAATCGCAAGGTCAAGATCGGAATATTTTTTTGCTTTTCCCTTTACACGAGAACCGAAAGCCCATACGGTATAATCAGGTACGAATTGTTGTAAAATAGTTTTCACAATCGCCAATTCTTCAGATTTTATATCAAGCTGTGCAAAACTAGTCATATTGATTTCTCTGACGTAATTGTTCCAATAGGAAACAACTTTCTATTAAAAAATCATCAATTTGTGCATAAACAGCCATGGCTTTTTCCTGATCATAAGTATGTGATGTAATATTACGCATATCACGATAAACAACCCATTTTGACATATCTTCAATCAAACCAAATCTCAATGCTTCTCGCAAAATATCCTTAAATCCATAAGCCCCAATATCATCGGTATTAATTGCATCTTGTTGAAGTTGGCGTTTCATCATTTTTAAACTTAACTCATAAACAAATTCAAATTTCTGAATTGCACCTGCAATTAAGGTATCTTGTACAATAGAGGGTTGCATATCAAACCAATTTCTGTCTGAAATTTGTACTACGGTTTGCTCTAACGAATAAAATGCAGCGTCTAATACATTTAAATTTAGCTTATCAGTCATCATTTTTACCTCTGTTAAATACTCATCTATTTTACCATAGACTATTTTTTCTCAAAACCTATAACCCCAAAAGTAAACATTGTGATATTGATCACAAAATCAAAAATATTTGAGAAAAGCTCTCAACAACTTAATGTGATATTTTTCTAATAAAATCAATCTTTAACAAAATTATCTTACGACAAAAAGGTCTAAAACACTACATATTGTGTGTTGATTATCTTTTTAGATCTATATATAGTGCAATCCGCATTTCAAAAACACTATATATTGGAGCTATATCATGAGTAACTTTGGGGTCATCAAGCGCGATGGTTCTCGTGCGGAGTTTGAGATTCAACGTATCATTAATGCCATTAAAAAAGCCGCAAGTGCGGTCAATATTTCCGATGAATTTTATTGCCACCAAATTGGGCAAGAAGTAGGGAATGAAATTTTCACCCGTCATCAAGGCGAGATTGATATTAATCAGATTCAAAAAGTCGTTGAAGATAAATTGATGGCAAGTCGTTATCCTGAGATTGCTCGTGCGTATATCGAATATCGTCATGATCGTGATTTAGCGCGAGAAAAACGTAGCCAGCTAACAAAAGAAATTGAAGGTTTGATTGAACAAAGCAACGTAGAATTACTTAATGAAAACGCCAATAAAGACGCGAAAGTGATTCCAACGCAACGTGATTTGCTTGCTGGAATTGTGGCAAAACATTATGCCAAGCACCATATTCTTCCACGCGATGTGGTAGAGGCTCACGAAAAAGGTGAAATTCATTATCACGATTTAGATTACGCGCCGTTCTTTCCAATGTTTAACTGTATGTTAGTTGATTTAGAAGGGATGCTTTCTCGTGGTTTCAAAATGGGCAATGCGGAAATCGAACCCCCTAAATCTATCGGCACCGCAACGGCAGTGACAGCACAAATTATCGCCCAAGTTGCCAGCCATATTTACGGTGGCACAACCATTAATCGTATTGATGAAGTGCTTTCCCCTTATGTGCAAATCAGTTACGAAAAACATCTCAAACATGCCCAAGAATGGAACGTGCCTGATGTTGAAGGTTATGCCAAAGCATTGATTGAAAAAGAATGTTTCGATGCCTTCCAATCCTTAGAATATGAAGTTAATACACTACATACTTCAAATGGGCAAACACCATTTGTGACCTTTGGTTTTGGTTTAGGTACAAGCTGGCAATCCCGCTTAATTCAGCAAGCTATTTTAAAAAATCGTATTCGTGGACTTGGAAAAAATCATAAAACGCCTGTATTTCCAAAACTTGTTTTCACCATCAAAAAAGGTTTGAACCAAAATAAAGTCGATCCGAATTACGATATCAAACAACTCGCATTAGAATGCGCATCAAAACGTATGTATCCAGATATTCTCAATTACGATCAAGTTGTCAAAGTCACAGGCTCTTTTAAAGCCCCAATGGGATGTCGTAGCTTTTTAGGTGCATACGAAGAAAAAGGTCACGAAATTCACGATGGGCGTAATAATCTTGGCGTAGTGAGTTTGAATTTACCGCATATCGCGTTGGAGTCCAAAAACGAAGAAGATTTCTACCGCACTTTAGATGAACGTTTGGCTATTGCGAAAAAAGCATTAATGACGCGTGTTGCCCGCCTTGAGAATACCAAAGCTCGCGTTGCTCCCATTCTTTATATGGAAGGTGCATGCGGAGTGCGGTTAAAAGCGGATGAAAATGTGGCACAAATTTTCAAAAATGGACGAGCCTCTATTTCGCTCGGCTATATCGGTATTCATGAAACCATTAATGCGCTATATAAAAAAGGGCATATTTTTGATGATGAACAATTACGCGAAAAAGGCATTGCGATTGTTCGCCACCTTAGCGAGGCAGTAAAACGCTGGCAAAAAGAAACTGGCTATGCCTTCAGCCTTTACTCCACGCCAAGCGAAAACTTATGCGACCGATTCTGCCGTCTAGACACTAAAAAATTTGGCGTGATTGAAGGCGTCACGGATAAAGGCTACTACACGAATAGTTACCACTTAGATGTAGAAAAGAAAGTAAATCCTTACGACAAACTGGATTTTGAAATGTCATATCCCCCACTCGCCAGCGGCGGTTTTATTTGCTACGGCGAATATCCAAATATTCAACACAACTTAAAAGCATTGGAAGATGTGTGGGATTATAGCTACGATCGCGTACCTTACTACGGCACAAACACACCGATTGACGAGTGTTATGAATGTGGTTTCACCGGCGAATTTGAATGTACCAGCAAAGGTTTTGTTTGCCCGAAATGTGGCAATCACGACAGCACAAAAGTGTCTGTCACTCGCCGCGTCTGTGGCTATCTAGGCAGTCCTGATGCCCGCCCATTTAATGCGGGAAAACAGGAAGAAGTGAAGAGAAGAGTTAAACACCTTTGATTAACACGATAGCAAAAGCACGCATTTTTTAATGCGTGCTTTTTGTTTCCAACTTTGGCATTCCCCAAAATCTCCGCTAAAATAACCGCACTTTTTCTTATCTTCTAGGAAAGCAATATGTCAGATATTCTCAATAACCTTATTCATCTTCTTAAACTTGAAAAAATTGATGATTTAATCTTTCGTGGTGAAAGCCAAGATTTAGGTTTTCGTCAAGTATTTGGCGGGCAAGTAGTGGCTCAAGCATTATCAGCAGCAATGCAGGTAGCACTAGAAGATCGTATTTTGCATTCTTGTCATGCCTATTTTCTTGCACCAGGAGACAGCCAATATCCAATTATTTACGATGTGGAAACCTTGCGTGAAGGGCGTAACTTTTCTGCATTACGCGTAAAAGCCATTCAACATAAAAATACCATTTGTCATGTAACCGCTTCTTTCCAAGTGCCAGAAAAAGGTTTTGAACATCAAAATTCAATGCCAAATGTTGGCACGCCTGAAGACTTTACAGATGAAAATGTGATGCTACAAAAAGTGGCTCAAATCTTGCCAGAACCACTCAATGAAAAATTTGCGGCAGAGCGTCCATTTGAGGTACGTACCAAATATTTGAATAACCCATTTAACGGGACAAAATTGCCAGCCGAGCAATATTCTTGGTTTAAAACCAATGGTGAAACGCCGCTTGATATAAAAATCCAGCAATGTTTATTGGCTTATTTTTCCGATTTTCACTGTATTTTGACCGCACTTCATCCGCACGAAAAAGGCTTTTTACAAAAAGGAATGAAAGTGGCAACCATTGATCATAGTATTTGGTTCCATCGTCCGTTTGATTTAAATCACTGGCATTTGCACGCAATTGAAAGCAATAATGCTTTTGGAGGGCGAGGCTTAGCTCGCGGGCAAATTTTCTCGCAAGATGGTCAATTAATCGCGACAACACAACAAGAAGGTTTGATCCGTTTTAACGAATAAGAGAAAAAATGACCGCACTTATTACACAATTTTGGCAACAGGTTGAAACCGCGCAAACCTTGAAATCCTATATTAAGAAATGATGAAAAAATAAAAAGACTAAGTTCTATTACATTCTGAACTTAGTCTTTTTAATGGAAATGATTTAACGTTTGAATTTATTGCTTACGCCAAGTTGTTCCATTCGCCCCATCTTCTAATACGATGCCCATAGCGGTAAGCTCATTACGCGCAGCATCAGCAGTAGCCCAATCTTTAGCAGCGCGGGCCTCATTGCGTTGTTTAATCAGTGCTTCAATTTTTGCCACTTCATCATCGTCAGAACCTGCTTGTAAGAATTTTTCTGGCTCTTGTTGAAGTAATCCTAAAATCGCCCCCAATTCACGCAAACGCGCGGCAAGTCCATTGGCTTTTTCTGCATCTTCAGTTTTCAATTTATTGATTTCACGTGCCATTTCAAATAAGACAGAAAGGGCATTTGGCGTATTGAAATCATCATCCATTGCTTCACGGAAGGTTTCCACAAAATTTTCTCCGCCAAAAACAACCGCACTTTGATCCGTTCCACGTAAAGCCGTGTATAAACGTTCCAACGCACCTTGCGCTAAATTCAAGTTTTCTTCGCTATAATTGAGCTGGCTACGATAATGTGCCGTTAATAAGAAATAACGTACAGCTTCTGCATTGTAATGGTTTAATACATCACGAATTGTGAAGAAATTGCCGAGAGATTTCGACATTTTTTCTTTATCCACCATAATCATGCCAGAATGGATCCAATAATTCACATATTGGCCACCATGCGCACAGCAAGATTGTGCAATTTCATTTTCGTGGTGTGGGAACATTAAATCAGAACCACCACCGTGAATATCAAAATGCTCGCCAAGCTGTTTGCAGTTCATTGCCGAACATTCAATATGCCAGCCAGGACGACCTGCGCCCCAAGGGGAAGACCAACTTGGCTCGTTTTCTTTCGACATTTTCCAAAGCACGAAATCCATTGGATTTTTCTTGATTTCATTGATTTCAATACGTGCACCAGCTTGTAATTGCTCAAGATCTTGACGAGATAATTTGCCGTATTCTTTGAAGCTTTCTACATCAAACATCACATCGCCATTATCCGCAACATAAGCATGTCCACGTTTAATCAATTTTTCCACAATTTCAATAATTTCAGGAATATGATGGGTTGCGCGAGGCTCAAAATCAGGGCGTAATACATTAAGTGCATCAAAATCTTTATACATTTCCTGTACCATACGATCCACTAGCTGATCGCAGGTTTCTTTGTTTTCTAATGCACGTTTGATGATTTTGTCATCTACGTCCGTAATATTGCGCACATAAGTTAAATCGTAACCCAAAGAACGTAAATAACGGGCAATCACATCAAAACACACAAAAGTGCGTCCATGACCGATATGGCACAAATCATAAACAGTAACGCCACAAACATACATTCCCACTTTATTTTCGTGGATAGGTTTAAAGATTTCTTTTTCTCTCGTTAAGGTATTGAAAATTTTTAGCATTTTTAAGCTCGTAAAATGAAATAAAAACAAACCGCACTTTTATAGCACTTTTACCTCGATTGTGGAATAATACGACCCTTAATTTTTTAGAGGGAAAACAAAATGGTTACATTACACACAAATTTTGGCGACATTAAAATTAAATTGGATTTTGATAAAGCTCCAGTTACAGCAGAAAATTTCTTAAATTACTGCAAAGACGGTTTTTATAATAACACAATTTTTCACCGTGTTATTGATGGCTTTATGATTCAAGGCGGTGGTATGGAAAGCGGTATGCGTGAAAAAGCAACTAAAGCACCAATCCAAAATGAAGCGAACAATCGTTTAAGCAACAAACGTGGAACCATTGCAATGGCACGCACTTCAGATCCACATTCAGCGACCGCACAATTTTTCATTAACGTGGCAGACAATGATTTCTTAAATTATCGTTCAAAAGAAATGTTTGGTCGAGAAGTCGTTCAAGAATGGGGCTATGCAGTATTTGGTGAAGTGGTTGAAGGGATGGATGTTGTTGATAAAATCAAAAAAGTGAAAACAGGCAACAAAGGCTTTCATCAAGATGTTCCTACTGAAGATGTAGTGATTACATTGGTTTCTATTGAGTAACAAATGAGCATAAAACAACATCGCCCTAAAGTTGGAGAAATTCTAGAATGTGATTATGGTCAATTTTCGCATACCTGTCACGTTGATGGACATATTCCACCTGAAATGGTTAAAAAACGTTTAGTTGTTGTTTTGAATGCGAAACTGAACGGGCTTATTTTAGTTGCACCAATTTCATCTACAATTAATTTAGATGGTATAAAAAATGGCTATCATATTGAAATAGATTCAGAATTAATAAAAGCAACAAGCTTTTATGATAAAAGGACTCGCTGGATTAAATCTGAATTAATTCAATCAGTAAGTCGTCTCCGTCTGTATCATATTTATGATAAAGGAACTAAAATTACTCAATATTTGCCAAGGGATGTTGTAACAAAAGTTCAAAGAGCTATCATAAAAGCAATCAATGCAAGCTCATTACTTGACAAGTAGATAGAATACAGTATAGACTTCCGAGCGTAACGCCTTAGAGCGATCATCATCGAAAGATGAGTTTTTAAACGCCATTGAGCGATGAATCCCCTGATTAGCGATAATCAGGGGATTTTTTATAGAATTTAGATAAAGATATTTATGCACTTCTTCGACACTCACACGCATCTTGATTATCTCCAACAATTTACTGGGGAACCGTTGTCACAACTTATTGATAATGCTAAGCAAGCCGATGTGCAAAAAATACTGGTTGTGGCGGTGAAAGAAGCTGATTTTAAAACAATCCAAAATATGACCGCACTTTTTCCTGATAATTTGTGCTATGGGCTTGGGCTCCATCCTCTTTATATTCAAGAACACGCCGAAAATGATTTGATTCTGTTAGAACAAGCCTTAAAAAATCGTGATGCAAATTGCTCAGCGGTGGCAGAAATTGGTTTAGAACGCGCGATTCCTGATTTGCTCACCGATGAACTTTGGGCAAAGCAATGTCATTTTTTTGAAAGCCAACTTTATTTGGCAAAGCAATTTAATTTACCCGTCAATATTCACAGTCGAAAAACCCATGATCAAATTTTTACTTTTTTAAAACGTATTCCATTATCTAAACTTGGCGTGGTACACGGTTTTTCAGGAAGTTACGATCAAGCAAAACACTTTGTTGATTTAGGCTATAAAATCGGAGTTGGCGGCACTATCACTTATGAACGAGCCAATAAAACTCGTCAAGCAATCGCGAAGTTGCCGCTTGATGCCTTAGTGTTGGAAACAGACAGTCCAGATATGCCTGTATTTGGTTTTCAAGGCCAACCTAATCGACCAGAACGTATTGTGGAAAGTTTTAAAGCCCTTTGCACCTTAAGAAATGAACCTGCTGAATTGATTAAAAAACTTACATGGGAAAATGCTTGCCAGATTTTTTCTTGATCCACGTCACATTACTGAAATTATTTTGAATTAAATTGCAGTATTCAATGGCTTAACTTTTGAAGCCGATAGCTGGAATGGCTTAGGTATGCGTAGCAATGTTTCTTGCTTTATGCGCATGACCGATATGCCATTAGATCGTAGCTGGCGTGTAGCGTGGAACTCTCCCCTAATTACATGTATGCCATGGCAACTGGAGCAAAGATGAAAGCGTATTATTGTGCGGGTCTTATACATCATTAGTGAATTTATTTGCATCGGCATTGCCTGATATTTTAATGCTCGAATTTTCTACGCCAAGTGCGGGAGAATTAAGTTCGTTATTAGAAAGTGAAATCTTAAGACAAAAAAATTGCCCCATTAAGGGGCAATCTTATCAATGCGCTAAAGTTACTTATAGCTTTAAACAACGATTAAATATGTTGGTTAATGAAGTTAGCCAATTGAGTTTTTGCTAATGCACCAACTTGAGTTGCTACAACTTGACCATTTTTAATCAATAATAATGTTGGGATACTACGAACACCAAATTGTGCTGGCGTTGCTTGGTTGTCATCCACATTCATTTTCACGATTTTAACTTTACCTGCAAATTCAGGTGCAAGTTCATCTAACACTGGAGCAATCATTTTGCAAGGACCACACCAAGGTGCCCAAAAGTCTAATAAAACGGGGATATCTGAATTAACTACAACACTTTCAAAATCTGCGTCATTAATGTGTAATACTTCGCTCATTTTGTTTTCCTTATTTTGTGAATGGAATCCCTATATAAGGGCTTTTTTTAAACTTACAAGTGCGGTGCAGAATAACACCGTTTTAAAAAATGTAAACTAATCGTTTTAATTGCCAAAAACTAAGACGGCAAAACAATATTTTCACACACTTTACCCGATTTCAATTTATAAATGTTTGATAAAGTCACATCCGCAATATTGGTTAGTGCCTCTTCCGTTAAAAACGCTTGGTGACCTGTTAGCAATACATTATGGCAAGAAGATAAACGGCGGAAAATATCATCTTGAATCACTTCGTTAGACTTATCTTCAAAGAACAAATCTCGTTCATTCTCGTAAACATCCATACCTAACGCACCGATTTTACGCTGTTTTAACGCATCAATTGCAGCTTGAGTATCAATCAAAGAACCGCGACTCGTATTAACGATCATCACGCCATCTTTCATTTTTGCAAAAGCCTCGCGATTTAATAAATGATAGTTTTCTGGCGTTGCTGGGCAATGAAGTGTAATCACATGAGATTTAGCATAAAGCTCATCTAATTCAACATATTGTCCCCCCAGTTCTTCCACCACTGGATTTTTAAAAGGATCGTACGCCAAGATATTCATGCCAAAACCTTTCAAAATTCGCATCACTGCGATCCCGATTTTTCCTGTTCCGATTACGCCGACTGTGCGTCCGTACATATTGAAACCAATTAACCCCTCAAGAGAGAAATTCGCTTCTCGGGTACGCTGATAAGCACGATGAATTCGACGATTCAGTGTCATCATCAAACCGATGGTATGTTCCGCCACCGCTTCAGGCGAATAAGCTGGAACGCGGACAACTTGGATGCCTAAGTCTTGAGCTGCTTTTAAATCAACATTATTGAAGCCAGAACAACGCAAAGCCACAATTTTCACACCAAGTGCGGCTAATTTTTCTAATACTTTTCGGCTACCATTATCATTCACGAAAATGCATACTACTTCGCAATGTTCTGCCAAACGCACAGTGCTCTCGTTCAACATAAAATCAAAAAATTCTAAATCGAAATTATATTTCGCGTTAATGAGCTCAATATATTTTCTGTCATAACTTTTAGTGCTATAGATTGCAATTTTCATGGTTTGCTCCAATTATTTTAAGTTTGCAAAAGCTTGTAATAAGTCCGCTTTAATATCTTCTACATCTTCAATACCGACTGAAAAACGCAACAAGGTATTAGTAATCCCACGAGCTACACGCTCGGATTCTGGAATATCCATATGAGTTTGAGTGGCAGGATAAGTAATAAAACTTTCTGTGCCGCCTAGACTTTCTGCAAAAGTAATCAATTTGATGGATTTTAAAAATGTATTAACCCAAGCTTCATCTTGCAAACGGAAAGACAACATCCCACCTTTATTCGGATAAAGCACCGATTCCACTTGTGGTTGAGCTTTTAAAAATTCCGCAATAGCTTGTGCATTTTCTTGATGGCGTTTCATACGCAAAGAAAGGGTCTTCATACCACGAATAGTCAGCCAAGAATCAAAAGGAGAAAGCACCGCCCCTGCACCATTTTGAATATAAGCAATGCGATCACAAAGTTCTTGCCCTTTCGCAACAATTAAACCAACAAGTGCATCATTATGCCCAGCAATATATTTAGTTCCGCTGTGAATTACCACATCCGCACCTAAATCTAATGGACGAGAAAGCACAGGCGTTAAAAACGTATTATCCACGATCAACATTAAGTTATGTTTTTTCGCAAGTTTTGCAATTTCAACCACATCACATTCTTCCATTAAAGGATTCGATGGGGTTTCAATAAAAATCGCTTTCGTATTTGGGTTAATGGCAGCCTCAATTGCTGAAGCAGATGCTGTATTAACATAAACAGGTTTTACACTATTGTTATTTTTATAAGAAAAATCTAATAATCGATAAGTACCACCATACACATCGCTAGAAACAATCCATTCATCTGGGGCGGTAAAAAGCGTCATCAAAACTTGAATTGCAGCCATACCAGAAGAAAACGCAAAACCACGATCTCCATTCTCTAATTTAGCTATCGTTTCTTCTAATACTGTGCGAGTTGGATTTTTGGTACGTGTGTAATCAAATCCCGTACTTTCACCGATACCACAATGACCATAAGCCGTAGAAAGAAAAATTGGTGCAGAAACCGCGCCCGTACGCTCATCACTGCGATTGCCAGCTTGAGCTAATAAAGTATCAATAGCATATTGTTGTGTCATAACATCCTCTAAAAATAATGAAAAAATTGACCGCACTTTACGTGTTAAAAAACGTTTAGCATTTTGGCACAAAGGAAAAAGTGATAAAAGTAGAAATTAGAAAATTACATAAAATTTCATTTTTCCATCATTTTCTGTGATTTATTTGAACAAAATGAACTTTTTTTAAACGGTTAGACAATTTTTTTAAATCTGTAATTGACAGTTATCTGAATTTCCGTAAAATGCGCACCACTAACAGCGAATGCGGGAATAGCTCAGTTGGTAGAGCACGA
>NZ_KV833404.1:99841-111138 GCF_001837655.1 Haemophilus sp. HMSC071C11
CCAGTTGCGCTACCAAGCTGCGCTACTCGCCGTCAGATCTTATAAAGATAAGATGGGGTGGCTAATGGGATTCGAACCCACGACAACTGGAATCACAATCCAGGGCTCTACCAACTGAGCTATAGCCACCATTAAAAGTTGTTATTGCACTGACCTGGCGCGCTCGACAAGATTCGAACTTGCGACCTTTGGCTCCGGAGGCCAACGCTCTATCCAACTGAGCTACGAACGCGTTACTGCGTCGTCGTTGCGGTGGCGTATATTAATGATTTAATAAAATCTTGTCTAGCACTTTTTGAAAAAAAATGTTTGAGCGATAGTTTTTTATTCAGTTTGTTTAAAATTCACTATTTTTTCGACTATTTTTACAACTTGGCAAATTATTATATATGTTGAATCATCCAACAATTATGAATTTGTTTATTACGTTCAAAATCTAGAGGCAATGTTTTATGCGAAATTTCTACCGCACTTAAACCTAATTCTTCCAACGCAACTAAATTCATTTTGAATCCACGTTTATTATTCGAGAAAACAATTGTGCCATTATTCGACAAAACTCGTTTTAAATTGCGCATTAATTTCACATGATCTCGTTGAACATCCCAACTCTCTTCCATACGTTTAGAATTCGAAAACGTCGGTGGATCCACAAATATCAAATCAAATTGACGATCACATTTTTCTAACCATTGAAGGCAATCTGCTTGAATTAATTTATGTTGTTTACCTTCAATATCATTCAAAATAAGATTTTGCTCCGCCCAATTAAGATAAGTATTTGACATATCAACGGTCGTTGTCGATTTAGCACCACCAAGTGCTGCATGAACAGTTGCAGAACCTGTATAAGCAAATAAGTTCAAGAAATCTTTACCCTTTGCCAACTCACCAATCATTTTTCTTGTTAAACGGTGATCTAAGAATAATCCAGTGTCTAAATAATCTGTCAAATTTACCCAAAGTTGCGCGCCATATTCATTCACATAAAAGTATTCGCCTTTATTGGCTAACTTCTCATATTGATTTGTACCTTTTTGTTTCTGACGAACTTTGAGGATCAACTTATTCGTTTCCACACCTGTCACTTGCAAAGTTGCAGTAACGGCATCTAACAAACGCTGACGCGCTTTATTTTCATCAATATTTTTCGGCGCTGCATACTCTTGCACAACAATGTAATCTGCATAACGATCAACAGCTAAATTATATTCAGGCAAATCAGCATCATATAAACGATAAGCGTCTAATTCTTGTTGCTTTGCCCATTTGCTAATTTTCTTAATATTTTTTTGTAATCGATTAGCAAAATCTGTTGTGATCTCCGAAGTGCGATTAAATTCTAGTTCCTTTTCAGCTGTAGTTTCGTCATGTTTTCGTTCTGAAACTTGATAATTCTTCTGAACACAATCTAATGGGCCATTTTTGGCTTTAAACTGTCGGCTAGCACGCATTCTCAAACAATCAAGCAATGTGGATTCGCTACTAAAAACAGAAACATTCCAACCGCAAAATTCTTTTTTAAGTCTTTGCCCAAATACAGAATAGAGCGCGATTAAAGCTGGGGTTGTTCCTAAACGTTCCCCATAAGGTGGATTACAGATAACCGTACCGACTTCATTTAAACGAGGATTTTTTAACGCTGCCACATCAGCTTGCTGCCATTTAATTAAATGTGAAACACCTGCATTTTGTGCATTTTTCTGCGCCTTTTTTAATACACGGTGATCGAGGTCAAATCCATAAAAGTGCGGTTGAATTTCACGTTGTTTTTCTTCTGCTAATTCAATCGCTTCATTTTTTACTTTTTCCCAAGCCGATTGATTATGCGCTTTCCAAAAATCAAATCCCCAATGTAAACGATAAAGTTGCGGTGCAATTTTGGCTTCAATTTGTGCCGCCTCAATTAAAAGCGTTCCAGAACCACACATTGGATCTACTAATGGAGAACCCACTTGCCAACCTGAACGCATAACAATTGCCGCCGCTAGAGTTTCACGTAAAGGTGCTTGACCTGCATCTTCACGATAGCCTCGCAAATGTAATGCTTCCCCACTTAAATCTAAAGAAATCACTAAATTTTCACGATTCAAATAAGCATGGATACGTACGTCTGGCTGAATTTTATCTACATCAGGACGAGCTTTACCTTGACGTTCAAAGTAATCGACAATTCCATCTTTAACGCGCATCGCACCAAATTGAGTATGACGAATTTCTTGGTTGGTTCCATTAAAATCGACAAAGAATGTAACTCGTTCATCAAATTGTGCTAACCAATTAAAGCCTGAAACAGCCGCATAAAGATCCAAATCACTGTAAATTTTGGTTTCAATCAAAGGAAATAAAATGCGTGAAGCAAGGCGTGACCAAAGCAAAGTGCGGTATAAAGTTTCGTCATCAGCTTGATAATGAACGCCACCTTGAACCACTTTTGCCTCTTGCGCGCCAAGTTCAGTGAGTTCAACTTTTAATAATTCTTCAAAGCCACGAGAAGTCGTTGCAAATAATTGTTTCATTTAGGTACCGATTTTGAAAATTTTGAGGGATTATAGCATAGAAAAAGATGATCTAATTGAGATCATCATAGCGAGTTAAACTGTAAAAAGAAAAGCCCTGATTTTCTAAATCAGGGCTTCAAAATTTGCTGGTTGCGGGGGCCGGATTTGAACCGACGGCCTTCGGGTTATGAGCCCGACGAGCTACCAAGCTGCTCCACCCCGCGTCTGATGAGGCGTACTATACTCGCTTAAAATTTAATTGCAAGAATTAAACAAAACTTTATCAATTGTTTGTTAATAAAATGTTCAATGTGTAGTTTTATTAAGCAATTTCACTAAATAACACTGGTTGTTTTCTGTAAATTTTGATAGCGTATGCGACCTTATTTCTGCTTACTTTAGGATTGAAAATGTCGGTGTGTAAACCATTTTGGTTCAAAACTTTTTCTATCTCAATTATTACCGCACTTTTGGTGTCTTGTACCTCTAACATAAAAAACATTCAGATTCCCACCACCTTAAATGGTAGTGATCCTCAACAATTCGGTGCAAAATATACCAATCGAACTTATCAGCAAGCAGCGCTTGTGCCTGTATCCAACATAGAAAACCAAAGTGCGGTAATAAATCAAGGCGATTTTTTAACACAGCTTTCCAATATAAAAAATTATTCGAGTAAACTTTCCACCAATTTTTACGACAATTATGAAAAGATTACAAATTGGGTTCTTTCTGGGGCAAATATTAATGAACTCACTCAATTTAATATCCATCCGCAAATTATGCGTGGATTTGATGGGTATCAAAATGTACTGATGACAGGCTATTATTCGCCTATACTTTATGCTCGTCATACCCCACAAGGTCAATTTAAAAATCCAATTTATCGTATGCCTGTAAAAAAACGTCTAAGTCGAGCACAAATTTATGCGGGCGCATTAACGGGAAAAAGATTAGAGTTAGCATATAGCGATTCAATGTTAGAAAACTTTTTACTTGGTGTACAAGGCAGTGGCTATGTAGATTTTGGCGATGGTAATCTTAACTATTTTGCTTACGCAGGACAAAATGGTTACCCTTACACGGCTATCGGGCGTTTATTAGTAGAAGATGGCGAAATTCCAAAAGAAAAAATGTCTATTCAAGCAATTCGAGAATGGGGTAATCGTAATCCCTCTCGTGTACAAAGCTTGTTAGAACGCAATGAAGCTTATGTATTCTTTAAAAATGATCCAAGTGGCAAAGTGAAAGGCTCTGCGGGCGTTCCTCTTGTAGCAATGGCTTCAGTGGCATCAGATCGCAATATTATCCCGTCTGGTTCTGTGCTTTTAGTCGAAGTACCCGACATTGATAATAACGGAAACTGGATTGGCACACACAAATTACACTTAATGGTTGCACTTGATGTAGGCGGTGCAGTGAAAGGTCATCACTTTGACTTATATCGTGGTATCGGTGCTAGAGCAGGACATATTGCAGGGCTTTCAAAACACTACGGTAGAGTATGGGTATTACGGTAATGGCTAGAATAGATAATTACGAACAACGCTTTGGTGGCATTGGGCGACTTTATACGCCTGATGGCTTAGCGCGCTTACGCCAAGCGCATATTTGCGTAATAGGCATTGGTGGCGTGGGTTCTTGGGTCGTGGAGGCCTTAGCACGTTCAGGTATTTGCGAACTCACATTAATTGATATGGATGATATTTGCGTCACAAATATCAATCGCCAACTTCCTGCGATGAGCGGCACAATCGGCAAATTAAAAACTGAAGTCATGTCAGAGCGAGTAAAATTAATTAACCCAGAATGTACCGTCAATATTATTGATGATTTTATCTCGCCAGAGAATCAATCGGATTATCTCAACCGAGGCTATGACTACGTCATTGATGCCATTGACAATGTGAAAACTAAAGCGTCGCTGATTGCTTATTGTAAACGTAACAAAATTAATGTGATTACTATTGGCGGTGCTGGCGGTCAAACTGATCCAACCCAAATTCAAATTGCCGATCTCAGTAAAACTATTCAGGATCCGCTGCTCGCCAAAGTGCGGTCAGTTTTACGCAAGGATTACAATTTTAGCCAAAATCCAAAGCGCAAATTTAGTATCGATGCGGTATTTTCAACACAACCTTTAATATTCCCACAAATGACTGAAGGCTGTTCTACTTCTGCCACAATGAATTGCGCAAACGGATTTGGTGCAGCCACGATGATTACGGCAACCTTTGGTTTTTTTGCCGTTTCTCGTGTAATAGATAAATTACTAAAGAAAAAATCTTAATCACCTCTTGAAAATGCACATTGACCATAAATGTGCATTTTTTATTGAATGAAACCTATTGACTTTGAAAATGAAAAATTTTCCCTCTTTTTACTATAAAATCGTTGCAATTTATATAAAAAGGCGTACTCTTTTTTCCCTTTGAGAATTACTACCAACAAGTAAGGAAACATAAATATGAAAAAACTTTTAAAAATTAGTGCCGTTTCTGCCGCACTTTTAAGTGCGCCAATGATGGCGAATGCCGATGTATTAGCATCAGTAAAACCTTTAGGCTTTATTGTTTCATCTATTGCAGATGGCGTAACTGGTACACAAGTCCTTGTTCCTGCAGGCGCCTCTCCGCATGATTACAATTTGAAATTATCTGATATTCAAAAAGTAAAATCTGCAGATTTAGTTGTATGGATTGGTGAAGACATTGATTCATTCTTAGACAAACCAATTAGCCAAATTGAACGTAAAAAAGTGATTACCATTGCCGATCTTGCGGATGTAAAACCTTTATTAAGTAAAGCTCACCACGAGCATTTCCATGAAGATGGCGATCATGACCATAAGCACGAACACAAACATGATCATAAACACGACCACGACCATGATCATAAACACGAGCATAAACACGATCACGAACATCATGATCACGATCATCACGAGGGTTTAACAACAAACTGGCACGTTTGGTATTCTCCAGCTATCAGCAAAATTGTTGCACAAAAAGTAGCGGATAAATTAACTGCACAATTCCCAGATAAAAAAGCGTTAATTGCACAAAATCTTTCAGATTTTAACCGCACTTTGGCAGAACAAAGTGAAAAAATTACGGCACAACTTGCAAATGTTAAAGATAAAGGTTTCTACGTTTTCCACGATGCTTATGGTTATTTCAACGATGCTTATGGTTTAAAACAAACGGGTTACTTTACCATCAATCCATTAGTGGCACCGGGTGCAAAAACTTTAGTGCACATTAAAGAAGAAATTGATGAACATAAAGTAAATTGCTTATTCGCAGAGCCTCAATTTACGCCAAAAGTGATTGAGTCTTTAGCGAAAAATACTAAAGTCAATGTAGGACAACTCGACCCAATTGGCGATAAAGTTACTTTAGGTAAAAATTCTTATGCAACATTCTTGCAATCTACTGCAGATAGCTACATGGAATGTTTAGCTAAATAAATCTTTCTAAAAACAATGACCGCACATAAAAGTGCGGTCATTTTCTTTGCTAAATTTGATATTTAGTTTTATCTCCAATATCAAAATGCAAAGGCATTCGCCATTTTTGTATCGCTAAAACTAAAAGTAATACGCCAGAAATAATAGAAAAAATGCGTAGTGCAATAAGATTATTTAACACCCACGAAAACCACAAGCAAGCCACAAATATCGGCTGTAAATTTAGCAAAGGCACGCGGAAACAAAAATATTCTTTAAAACACAAGCCACCTAAAGTAAGTAACGCACCGCCAAGAGCCAACGCAGGATAATGATTAATATAAAAAAGTAATCCTATCCAAGTAGCAAATTGAAAAAGCAATCGAAAAGATTTTAAGTAAATGTGTAACGAAGAGGCACAACAGGTTGCCGCAATTAATATAAATGTGAGTGATAAATCTGGATACCAACTCACTGTAAGAACAGCCAACGCCGCTATCACAAAACCAGTTCGGTAAATAATAACAGTCAGATAATCTAAAAAATCCATCGGTGATTTAATATGTGGATCAGCCATTGTATAAATGTTCCTTTTTATGAATTACAAATTAAAAATAAATATAGCCTAAAAGTCAGAAATAAAAAGTACAGTCAATTTAGAAACAGGTTCTAAATTAACCGCACTTTTATTATTTCAGTTTTAGCTTATCAAGAATTTTTTGATGAATGCCACCAAAACTGCCGTTAGACATCACTAAAATATGATCCGTAGGTTGAGCCTCTGCAACAATCATATCCACTAATCGATCTAAATTTGCATTCCAATAAGCAGGTTGTACACATTGGTTTGCAATATCTGCCACTTCCCAAGAAAGTTGTTCAGGTTGAAGCATAAACACGGCATCAGCTCGACCAAGTGCAGGCGCGATGTCATCTTTGTGAACACCCATTTTCATTGTGTTAGAACGAGGTTCAAGCACTGCAAGAATACGAACACCACCACCAACTTTATCTCGTAAAGCGGTTAGCGTAGCAAGAATAGCTTCTGGATGATGAGCAAAATCATCATAAACCGTAATGCCATTAACTTCACCTTTCACTTCTAAACGACGTTTAGCATTCACAAAAGATCCCAACGCTTTGCACGCATCTTCAATAGCAACGCCAGTATGATGAGCCGCAGCGATCGCCATTAACGCATTATGCATATTATGTTGTCCCACTACATTCCATTTTACTTCTGCCACTTTTTCTCCATGATGGAAGACAGCAAAATGTGAAGCATCATTTGTAATACGTTCAGCAAACCACTCGTTATCTTTGCCTAAAAATTGCTGTTGAGACCAACATCCCAATGCCAAAGTTTCTTTTGCACTTTGTTCACTCGCCGAACTTAATACCAAGCCACTGGCTGGGATAGTTCGAATCATATGATGAAATTGGCGTTGGATCGCTTTGAGATCATCAAAAATATCTGCATGGTCAAAACTAATGTTATTTACGATAAGTGTACGAGGATTGTAATGGACAAATTTCGAACGTTTATCAAAGAAAGCTGTATCATATTCATCAGCTTCAATAACAAAATAAGGGCTATCTCCTAAACGAGCTGAAATGCCAAAATTACCCGCAATTCCTCCGATTAAAAAACCTGGTTTTAAGCCATTTTGTTCTAAGATCCACGTTAGCATACCTGTTGTGGTTGTTTTTCCATGCGTACCTGAAATCGCCAATACCCAACGATCTCGCAATAAATGATCATGTAACCATTGAGGGCCAGATGTATATTTCAAATTATTTTCCAACACATATTCTACGCAAGGATTACCACGTTTCATCGCATTACCAACAATTACCATATCAGGCGCAGGTTGTAATTGTGCAACATCATAATTTGGAATAATCTCGATACCTTGCTCTTCTAAAAAAGTGTTCATTGGAGGGTAAACATTAGTATCGGAACCCGTTACGTGATAGCCCATTTGTTTAGCAATCATCGCCACACCGCCCATAAATGTGCCACAAATACCTAAGATATGAATATGTTTCATTGTATTTCTCTGTTGATTAAGGAAAACGAAAAATATGATAAAACAACTTCTATGAACTTTCAAAAGAAAAGACCATCATACCAAACTATATGATCTATAATTAACGCCACTGAACTATTATTTAACCACTTCAATAGGAATAAACAATGAAATTTAAGCGATAAAACAATTTCAGAAGCACAATAGCTCACTATTTACAAAGAAAATAATCAGCCGTTCTATGTAGCAAATCTTCCTGCATTACAATTTGGAAAAAGTATTCAAGTCGATATTATTGGGACTTCAATTCATTTTGCTGACGGTACCCAAATTGGTTTAGTTTCAGAACAAAAATAATCCTATAAAAAATGCCTGTGTAAAACAGGCATTTTTTTATCCGCACTTTTAAGCAATTCGCTCAAAACCAGCTTTCAAATCTGCAATTAGTTCATCCACATTTTCAAAACCAATATGCACACGAATTAATGAACCTGTAAGATTACGTTTAATATTTGGACGAATATGTGCAATTTCTTCTGGTTGATTACAAAGAATTAGAGACTCAAATCCTCCCCATGAATAAGCCATAGCGAACAGTTGAAAATGATCCATAAATTTTGATACTTGCTCTGAAGTTAATCGCTGGGTTAATTCAAAAGAAAATAAACCACTGCTTCCACTAAAATCACGTAAAAAGAATTCATGACCAGGGCAACTTGGTAAAGCTGGATGGTACACAGTTTTTACTTCTGGTTGCTCACTCAACCATTTTGCCACTTTAATACTGCTTTCCTGATGTTGTTTTAATCGTACCCCCAATGTACGGATACCACGAGCAGTCGTATAAGCAGAATCTGCATCAACCATTTGCCCCATTAAATAGGAATGTTCTCTAAGTTGATCCCAAGTTCGCGCATTCGCAACGGCAGTACCAATCATAATATCTGAATGACCCACTAAATATTTCGTACCCGCCTGAATAGAAATATCAATATCATGCTCTAACGCTTTAAATAGAACACCTGCCGACCAAGTATTATCAATCATAATCACAATATTAGGGTTCACCTTTCTTGCAGCCTTCACAATAGTCGGAATATCGGGAATTTCCATTGTAATAGAACTCGGTGCTTCTAAGAAAAGTACTTTTGTATTCGGTTGAATAAGCGTTGCAATATCCGCACCAATAAGAGGATCGTAATAAGTTATATCGATCTGCATTTTTTTCAGCACAATATTACAGAAATATTGGGTTGGCTCGTAAGCTGCACCACTCATTAACACATGGTCGCCAGTTTTAACAAAAGAAAGAATCGAATTAGTTACTGCTGCTGTACCACAAGGATAAAGATAACAACCTGCCCCCCCCTCCATTTCGCACATTAAATCTTGTAAAGCAAAATGTGTTAGCGTCCCTCTTCTGCCATAAAATAATTCGCCTTTTGCTCTACGTTGAGTAGCGTGTTTTTTATCTTCAATACTGTCAAATAGTAATGAAGAAGCTCGCTGTAAAACAGGGTTTACCGATCCTTGTGAAAAACGTTTTTGACGCCCTGCATGGACAAATGTTGTTGAGAGATTGTGTTGTTGCATATTTCCACCTTATTTTAGATAAGATTAATTGCTTTAATAGATAAAATCGAGTATAAAATGTCGGCGTTTCAAATAGAATCGCACCGCTATTTTGTGTGGCAAAACTTTAACTTAACTTTATATAGGAATTATGACTATGGTATTAGTAACCCGTCAAGCACCAGATTTTACTTCATCTGCTGTATTAAGCAATGGCGAAATCGTTGATAACTTCAACTTTAAAAAACACATTGCTGGAAAAGCTGCAGTAATCTTTTTCTACCCATTAGACTTTACCTTTGTTTGCCCTTCTGAGTTAATCGCATTTGACCACCGTTATGAAGAATTCAAAAAACGTGGCGTAGAAGTAGTTGGTGTTTCTATCGACTCTCAATTCACTCACAATGCATGGCGTAACACCCCAACTGAAAATGGTGGTATCGGTCAAGTTAAATATGCATTAGCGGCAGACGTAAAACACGAAATTGCTCAAGCATACGGTATTGAACATCCAGAAGCAGGCGTTGCATTACGCGCTTCATTCTTAATCGACAAAAATGGCGTTGTTCGTCACCAAGTAGTAAACGATCTTCCATTAGGTCGTAATATCGATGAAATGTTACGTATGGTTGATGCATTACAATTCCATGAAGATCACGGTGAAGTTTGCCCTGCTCAATGGGAAAAAGGTAAAGAAGGGATGAAAGATAACCCTGAAGGTGTTGCAAAATACTTAAAACAAAACGCTGATAAACTTTAATCCGTAATTATTTACAAGAAAGCCACATAATGTGGCTTTTTTTATATTCTTAGATACTTTAGAATAGGCATATCTCTAACACCAAGAGCGGTTCATTTCTATGAAATTCAATATCCCAATTTTCCTAACGATCTTTCGAGTCATTTTGATTCCTTTTTTCGTGATTGCATTTTATTTACCCATTGAATCATCTCCTTTCATCACAACACTGATTTTTTTTATTGCAGGTGTCACTGACTGGCTAGATGGCTATCTAGCTCGTAAATGGAAACAGACCACGCGCTTTGGTGCATTTCTTGATCCTGTTGCTGATAAAGTAATGGTAGTGGCTGCACTAGTTTTAATTGTCGAACATCAACATACATTTTGGATAACCATTCCTGCCATTATTATGATTTCTCGTGAAATTATCATCTCCGCATTACGTGAATGGATGGCAGAGCTTGGGGAACGTAGCAAAGTCGCAGTCTCTTGGTGGGGAAAATGGAAAACCACAGCGCAAATGTTAGCACTAGGCGGATTATTATGGCGTTATAACAACTATATGGAAATAGCAGCAATTATCTTACTTTATATCGCCGCTATTTTAACTATATGGTCAATGATCCAATATTTACAAGTAGCAAAAGGAAGCTTGCTAGATAATATTCAATTATAAATTTAAATAAAACACAGTTATTTTTTATGATAACCATCTATATTTGAGTTATTTTTAATCAAATAAAATATTTTTTATTTTTTTCGTTTGACAGCAATATATAAATCCGTAAAATACGCCCCGTTGTCACGTAGCAGTGCTGATTAGTGATAAATGCGGGAATAGCTCAGTTGGTAGAGCACGACCTTGCCAAGGTCGGGGTCGCGAGTTCGAGCCTCGTTTCCCGCTCCAATTTGCCCGAGTGGTGGAATCGGTAGACACAAGGGATTTAAAATCCCTCGCCTTTCGAGGCGTGCCAGTTCAAGTCTGGCTTCGGGCACCATTTAAA